>DASRMZ010000264.1:0-7227 GCA_035647675.1 Thermoclostridium sp.
GGCTGATAATAAACCGTTAACTGCTCTTTTTCAAGTGCTCGGTAAAGTCTATTCGTTAGTTCTAATCTTTCTAAGCCCTGATCTTTCATGTCTCGTGAACAAAATGAGTATCTGTTTTTCCCTGTCTTTTTTGCACTGTACATAGCGGTATCGGCATGTTTAATAAGTGTTTCAGCATCCTCCCCATCCTGTGGATATAAAGCAACACCTGCACTTGCTGTTATGAATAATTCTTTACCCTCGAATTTCAATGGCTTAGTAATATCTCTCATAATCTTATCCATAATTTTGGTAACATCACTTATATGCGAAACCTGATTTAGGATAATAATAAATTCATCCCCTCCAAAACGTGAAACTGTATCATATTCTCTATTTATTTGGGAAAGCCTCTTTGCAACTTCAACTAAAATCCTGTCCCCCATACTATGCCCCAAAGTATCATTTATGGTTTTAAACTCATCAACATCCATTAAGACAACAGCAACAAGTTTTTCAGTTCTTTTTGATAATTTCATTGCCTGTTCTAATCGATCCGTGAATAAAACACGATTTGGCAACCTTGTAAGCAAGTCGTAATTTGCAAAGAATTCATTTTTTCTCTCTGCTTTATTTTTTAATATCATGTCTGAAACCACATTTGCAACAATCTCAATAAAATCATAGGAATCAATATTCCATTCCTTTAATGGTCTTGATGAATTTAACCCCAAAATTCCTATGACCTCTCCCTTTTCTTTAATAGGCATAGCAAGTATTCCGCGAATATTTTCTTCAGCAAGCATTTTTTTTAGTTCCCCTGCCGTCGGAGACAATAGATTCGTGTCAGGAAGTTTTACTATGGCCTCCTTTGCAAATTGTTTTAGAAATCTACCAGAAACTTTGGAATATGCATTTTCAAAAGTTTTCATTCCAGATAATACGCCTTCTGCTTTCCATTCAAAAGAGTCTCTAAATTTTCCTCTGGTCTCGTCAAATAAAACTATATACGCCCGCTCAGAGTTGAAAAATGTTCCACACTTTTCCAAAAAATTGTAGATAATCGCATCCAAGCTTAATTCCTCAGTAGCAATAAATTCTCGCATTACCTCTAACAACAGGCTCTGTTTAGCATCGGAGGAAGTATTCTTCCTTAAATTTAAATCATACCTATAGTTACAATATGAGGCTAATACAGCTGCAACGCCAATATAAATAAACCTCAGCATAAAAAACGGGATTTCAATTAAAACATTAGGAGATATAGCCAAAACAAATATTTGTGTCATAAGAGATGATACGATAACAGTGTTTAATATAATCTTCCTATTATAAATAATACAGATTATATAAAACAAAAACACAAATGCCCATACAGTAATACTATTATACATTTGAAACGTCAGAGTTATATAGGGCATAGCAAAAGAATATATAATAGACACCAGCAATTCTTTTCGTGCAAAATCGATTCTTAGCTTGTCTATAATAAATATTGTAGCAGATACCAAAGCCAATGCTATGCTAAATTCATTTACATTAAGTATACTGTAATTAAATACAAATCTTTGACTGATTATATTTGTAATACTACCAAATAAAAATCCAAGACTCATAATCTTGTATATATTGCTATGCACTTCATCATTGTTATTGCTGTTAGTTTCAAGATCTATAGTCCCATAATTTTTCACTAAATATGTCATCGCAGCAAGGGGTATTAGAGAATAAATAGCTGCATGTCTTGGCACTAAGATATCTAGGTATCCAAAAACAATATCCGACACTGTACCAAGAATATAAGCTATGGTATAAGTGATTGCAAGTAATGTCGATTGGGCTTTCCTTGCCTTATCTTGTGCATTTTTTCTATCTATGAGCAGTATGATTAAATTTATAACAATATATCCACCAAAGTATGCATAATAAAGAAAATCAAAAAAATCATGATTGAGTATCGGCACCCACCCATAGGCGGTATGTACGAAGCTATCTGTAAAATAACCAAGAAGTGGAAGGACTGTAAAGCCAACAAGCAAAGCTAGTCCAGGCAAATACAGTATCGGATATATCCACCATTTCTTTAGTAGCTTTTCTTTTTCGGTTATCAATAAGGTAAAATGCAACAACAATCCAGACATCGGTCCCCACCCAATTGGGGCAAATAAATGTCCAACCTCAGAAATCGATTTATTACTCGCTACCGCGCTAATTGCAAGACCTAAAGACCAAAATACAATTGCAAAGCAAATAACTGCTAATGACCTTTTGACCCTTGTGTTTAAGATCCCATTTGTAGCATATGTTCCGCATGCAAATGCAATCCCACCGCCTGCAATTAGTATTATGCCAAAAACAGTTGAATAATCCATGGTAAGGCTCCTTAAGATATTTGCAACTTATGCAACTTACTAACATAAGCATGTTTGTAAGTTGCATTTCCTTTGGAATTTTATTTAAATTAAACTATATAACAATTATAGGGTAATTTGAACGAGATGTACAGACAATAAAGGTTATACAAAAAAGGGTGAAAATTAGAGGTTTTTTATGTCACATCATTAATCCATTTTAGTGATTTTAACCGTTTAAATCCTAAAATGAACTTAACAACCTCTTCTAAAACTGCCAAAGCATATACTATATGTACAGGGAGTCTAAAGACAAAGGCCCCTAAAATAGTTAAAGGCACCCCTATAAGCCACATTGTAGCGCTTTCCATTAAGAGTACACTTTTTGCATCCCCTGCTCCACGCAAAATACCAACCATTATAACCAATCCCATAAATCTTACGATAAATATGATGGATACGGTATAGAGCATAATTAATGTGCTACTTCTTACCTCATCTGAAACATTAAAAAATCCTAATATAAAAGGTGTAACAATTGCCATTAGAATGCCTAAAACCATACTAATAACTAATGAAACCCTCATAAACTTTTTAGCGTAATCAATAGTTTGTTCTTCGTTTCCTTCTCCTATGCTGTTACCAATCATTATAGATGATGCACTTGCCATACCAAATATCACTACCATAAACATATTACTTACTGTATTGCATATCTGGACAGCTGCTGTGGCTCCTGTACCCATACGACCATAAACAAACGAGTAAATAAGACTGGCCATTGCCCATAATACATCATTTAGTAAAACAGGCAGTATAATTTTATAAGACTTTATAAAAAACTCAAAGGTTATATCCTTTAATTCTGATAGCTTGGCTGCGAATACTCCTTTGCCCTTATAAACTAAGAATATTATTACTATTGTTTCAACTACTCTAGCTATTAATGTAGCAATTGCAGCCCCCCCTACCCCTAAAGCAGGGGCACCAAGCTTTCCGAATATAAGAACATAATTGAAAAACACATTACATAAAAGAGCAGAAATGTTTACTATTAAAGGTACGATAGTATTTCCAATCGAGCGTAAGGAAAAGCTATAAATAAAGGTTATCGCTGTGAAAATATAGCTAAATAAGACTATAAATAAGTATTTTCCACCTATGTCTATTACATTTGCTTCTTTATTAAATATTGAAATAATCCTCCAAGGGTTAATAAAACCTAATAGCATAAAAATAACTGAAACAAATAAAACTGATGCTAATCCTATACCAAGCATCCTTTTTATGTTTGTATAATCCTTCTTACCCCAATACTGTGAAATAAAGACGCTGCAGCCTGCACATATACCTATTAAAATCATATTAAAAAAGAAAAAGTATTGGTTAGCTATACCAACCGCCGCTATTTCTACTTCCCCTAACCTCCCCACCATAACTGTATCTATCATATTAAGTGAAGAGGTAACTAAGTTTTGAAGCATAATAGGTAACGCTATTTTGAACATGTTACGTAAAAATTTTTTATCCATTCCTGAATATAATCTATGTACCTTATTCATTTCTTCCCCCAATTTAATAATACAAAATCACTCTGCTGTATTATTGATGTTTAAGCTTCAATATATTTACTGCGCATTATGTGATGCTACATACCTTGCGCACCGCTGTAATCATTTTCCTTTTTCATATATCGTTCTTACACATTCTGTTGCTGACAAGACAATATTATTAACCTTCCTCAAGAATAAGTCAAGCATTGGCTTATCCCTTTGATTACCGCTCACATGTAATCCGTTGTGATTACGTTTCAAAGAAAACCGAAGGGATATATCTGTACACTAATGGAAAATTTACTATTCACATGTATACCTCAAAATAAATAGGGGGAGATTCGGGTGCTTTTGTTGACGCCAGCGGTAATGCTTCGAAGCCCATGCTGCCTACTCTACATATGAAACGTGATAATGAGCGCCCCATGAGCCTTTGACCACTCACTTAGAGTCTTGCGCAATTTAAGGCGTTGTATTAGATTTAGTGCTTTTGCCACAAAGGAAACAAATCACCCGAAGCATGCCCCCGGGATGGGCAAGCTGCATTCCGCTAATGTTTTGCTTATATTGCACAGCCATATCCCTTAAGTTATCTGTGAACGGTAGTTTTTAGCGGAAATATTTAAAAAAAATTGTTCTAAAATGTATTGACAATTGAGTTAGCGCATGCTAACCTAAAATCAGTTAGACTTGTCTAACTATCAAAGCCTTATATAAAGATTCTGAGAGAGGTTATATATATGAACACATTAAGAGACGTAAAATGCGGACAGACTGCTAAGGTTTTAAAAGTTGTCGGTTCAGGTCCACTAAAGCGCCGAATTATGGATATGGGTATAACAAAGGGCACAGAGGTTTTAGTACGCAAGGTTGCACCTTTAGGTGACCCTGTCGAAATCAATGTGCGTGGATATGAGTTAACCTTGAGAAAAGCCGACGCTGAAATGATATTGGTTCAATAATTGCAGGATTACCAAAATGATATTAGTTGTATAATTGTGGGATTATGTTTTAGATTTTTATCCTAGTTTCATTTTTTGCATTAGCCTTAAGGCTAATGCAAAAAGTTTATAAAAATCTACTTTAGCCCTAGGGGGGGGATATAGACATGAAGATTGCACTTGCTGGCAATCCAAACAGTGGCAAAACCACGCTATTTAATGCACTAACTGGCTCAAACCAGTACGTTGGAAATTGGCCTGGTGTTACTGTTGAAAAAAAAGAAGGACAGCTTAGAAATATTCCAAATATTACACTTGTAGATCTACCGGGAATTTATTCGCTGTCTCCATACTCATTAGAGGAAGTATTGGCAAGAAACTATCTTATTGAGGAAAGACCCGATGCCATTTTAAATATAGTTGATGCTACTAATATTGTACGTAATCTGTATCTTACAACACAATTAACTGAGCTTGGCATTCCTATTGTAGTTGCTTTGAACATGATGGACATAGTTAATAAAAATGGGGACAAGATAGATATTGATGAGCTTTCAAAAAAACTTGGATGCCCCGTAGTTGAGGTTTCGGCACTTAAAGGATTAGGGATTTTCGAGGCAATACAAAAGACGGTGGAGCTTGTAGAAGGTGATGCTCAGATGGTGCCAGAGCATACGTTTTCAAGAGAGGTTGAACATACCCTAACCCATATAGAAAATGCAATACTGGATAAGGTGCCCGAAGGTCAGCAACGTTGGTATTCTATAAAAATATTTGAACGAGACGAAAAAGCTATAGAAAAACTGGTACTACCAGATGAACTTAAAGCAAAAACTGAGGCCATAATTAAAAGCTGTGAAACGCAAATGGACGATGATGCTGAAAGCATTATTACGAATGAAAGGTACCTTTATATAGATTCGATTATTGAGGGGTGCTACTACCAGAAGAATAAAGGAAAGCTTACTACATCGGACAAGATTGATTTAGTTATCACTAACAGATGGTTAGCACTTCCTCTGTTCGCTTTAGTAATGTTTATTGTATATTTTGTTTCAGTTACTACAGTCGGCACATGGGTTACAGATTGGACTAATGATGTTCTATTTGGAAAGATCATCCCTCCAGCTATTGAAAGCTTCCTAGCCTCACTTGACGTAGCCGTTTGGCTACAGAACCTGATATTAGATGGGATCATTGGTGGTGTTGGAGCCGTGTTGGGGTTTGTGCCTCAAATGATTGTGCTTTTTGCATTCCTTGCATTTCTTGAGGGCTGTGGATATATGGCTAGAGTTGCCTTTATCATGGATAGGATTTTCCGTAAGTTTGGTCTTTCAGGTAAATCATTTATCCCGATGCTTATTGGAACAGGCTGTAGCGTTCCTGGAATTATGGCTTCAAGGACAATTGAAAATGATCGTGACCGTAAAATGACCATTATTACTACATCCTTTATTCCATGTAGTGCAAAGATTCCCGTAATTGCGCTCATCGCGGGTGCCCTGTTTAAGGGAGCTTGGTGGGTTGCGCCAAGTGCATATTTTATTGGTATAGCAGCAGTTGTTCTCTCAGGTATTATCCTGAAGAAAACTAAATTGTTTTCCGGCGATACTGCACCATTTGTTATGGAACTGCCAGCTTATCATTGGCCATCACCAAAGAATTTACTGCGTAATATATGGGAGCGAGCTTGGTCCTTTGTTAAAAAAGCCGGTACTGTCATCCTACTCTCATCCATTGTAATCTGGTTCTTACAAAACTTCGGATTTGCCAATGGAAAGTTTGGCATGGTGAAGGAAGTGGATAATGGGCTATTAGCTATAATAGGAAATATTTTAGCTCCGTTGTTTGCCCCACTTGGTTGGGGACATTGGAAGGCTGCAGTTGCTACAATCACAGGACTTATAGCCAAAGAAAATGTGGTAAGTACCTTTGGTGTGCTTTACGGATTTGCTGAAGTGGCTGAAGATGGCTCTGAATACTGGGGTGCTCTTGCTACAGATTATACGACTTTAAGTGCCTATTCATTCCTTGTTTTTAATTTGCTTTGCGCTCCATGTTTTGCAGCAGTAGGTGCAATTAAACGTGAGATGAACAATAGAAAATGGACCTGGTTTGCATTAGGTTACCAAACAGGTTTAGCCTATGTAGTCTCGTTGTGTATATATCAATTTGGCAGCTTGCTGGCAGGAAACGGTTTTGGGATTGCTACTTTGGTAGCAATTGTTGTCGTGGTTGTTTTCTTGTTCCTATTGTTTAGACCTAACAAGGATAGCAAACATTATAACCCTATTGTATCGGCAGATTCAAACGCTTAATAAACAAAAGATCAATAAAAATCTTTGCGATACAAATTAAGTAATTGCTTTTGCTATGTATCAATGGCTAAATTCTAACTAATAT
>DASRMZ010000265.1:0-6457 GCA_035647675.1 Thermoclostridium sp.
GCATATTTGAGCGTCAAGGTGATAGATATAATCTTGTTAAAGGTAGCATGTTTTTAATTAGACCACATGAATCAACATTTTATAAAGCCGATTATGATAATCCATGGTCATATGTTTGGATAGGCTTTAATGGGGCTATTGTCGAAGAATTAATTAATGGTTCGTATTTCAATAAAAGCCCCGTAGTGTATTCGCCAGGCTGCTCTTTTATTTTTAATAATATGACAGCCGCATCAAAAAAGAGTCAAGCTATTGAACTCTACCTATGTGGAATGATTTTTGAGCTATTCGCACGTTTGAAAGAAGAGAGCAAATCAGATACACGCCCTGCGCAAATTTATGCAAGAAGGGCAGAAAATTATATACAAGCCAACTATATGTACGATATAAACATAGCTGGCATTGCAAGGATGTTGGGAATTGATAGAAGATATCTTTATAGAATTTACAAAGAATATACTGGTACCTCCCCTCAAAATTACCTGATCAAATTTAGGCTGGCTAAGGCAGCAGAGCTTTTAAGCAATTACGATTGTACAGTTAGCGAAGCAGCACGAAGCTGTGGATATAAGGATGCCTTTAACTTTTCAAATATGTTTAAAAAAGAATATGGAATAAGCCCATCTGAGTATAAAAAAAAATTGTGGGCTGACAAAATATGAACAAGTTAATTAACACTTATTTGATTTTACAGTAAAGCCAAATACTCCTCCGCAAACACCGCCTGCAATATGAGTAAATTGTGATATGTTGTCGTTTGTCAGTAAACCTGTAGCAATCTCTTTTCCAATATATAAGGCCGCTACGATAACAAATGTAAGAGGAATGCTTCCTTTCTTTATATTAACAAATGAACTTAAAATGATAAGCATAAATGCTATGCCGCTTGCACCTAAAAGGACGGCGTTAGAAGAAACAACATTTAGTACTCCAGTTACAAATGCGGTTATAGCAATCATTCCAATCATACTCTTTGAACCATATTTTACTTCAAGCATAGGTCCTACAAGGAGTATAATTAGAAAATTGTTTGCAAAATGCTCCCAGTTTGCATGACCCAGTACATGCCCAAAAAGCCTTACATAGAAAAAGATATCCCCAAGACTTCCTTTGTAGACAGAGAACAATAGTCTTGTAGAGACCATATTGGTTATGTATCCAAGTACCAATGCTATAAGAGATGTAAAAGTATACGTAAGAATAACAGGGGAGTTATAATGAATTCGTTTTAACAATAAAATACACCTCGCTAAATTTATGAAAATCCCATATTTCCTAATGAATCAGTATGTAATGCTAGGGGATGTAAAAACACCTATGAACAAAAACATACAAAATGCTTATATATAAATAATAATAGTTTTACCATTAATTCGCAACAAGACTTTTGTTGCAAAGAAGACAAATCATCCGAAGCATGCCCGCCGATTGAGCGGACGAGCAGCAAACATAAATGTCCGCAAGATAACCGTCCCTTATGTTAAAAGGCAGACCTAAAAAAGGTCCGCCTTTTTGATTTATTGGATTATTTACAGCTACCGCTACTGTCCCCATAAACTGTAATTCTTCTAAACTTTAAGATTAGACATAGTGTATTAAGGTTTATTGCTAATATTCCAAGACTACCTAGGATTATTGGTATAACAAGAACCCCTGCAAATATAAAAGAAATCATTCCTGTTATGAAAAGAAATAGTGTTATAAGCGTTAACAGTAAACATACTAAGCATGTGTATTTTTTACACGTACCTGCACAACCTGACAACAAAGCTAGAAGCCCTGCTATAATTAGTCCAATTGTAACGTAACTAAGACTGAAACCAGTTGTGAGTAAATAGACACCAAGTCCTATCAAAACAACGCCAAAAATACTGAGCAGTAGACAGAAAAAATTGAAGATATTTTTCCTAAACAAGCTTTTTCACCCCCTTTAAGATGGTTAAAAAATAGATCTATTTCACTAATAGTATATTGAACAAGCCCTTACTAGGTTACATAAAATCTCTTAATACTTTAAGAATTCTTAATAAAGCACTTCTTACTAATGGCTTTTGCAAAACCTTTAGTAAGAAGTGGAAATATACAGGAAAAGAAGTTACAGTTCACAGCTATATCTCAAAATATTAATGGAGTGAACTGTAACAAAAATATATAAGCACATTAATCCTGCCAGATGCGTATAATAACATGAGCTGCGTGGTATCGGGCACGATAGGTGAAGGTTATATGTCTGGTGAAAAACCATATTTATAGCTATTTTAATGTCATAAGACACAAAAACCGTCCATTGTATTTAATGAACTGTGGTCTGTGTTTAATATTCTACGATTAAAATAAAAAACAGGGAGGCGCTACAATGGCAAAAGGCAAGGAAAGGCATATGTTTCCGGGGGGGAATACTTCTCAAGGATTTTTTAGTTATTATGATTATGTTTTGCCCCAAGAGAAGGCAAAAAGAATTTATATACTAAAAGGCGGTCCTGGTGTGGGGAAATCTTCGTTTATGAAAAAAATAGCAGCAGGTGTGTGTAGAGAAGGATGCAGCATAGAATACATGCATTGTTCCAGTGATCCTTCAAGCTTTGACGGTGTTGTGTTTCCTGACAAAGATGTGGCAATAATTGACGGTACAGCGCCCCATGTTTTAGACCCTAAGAATCCTGGTGCTGTAGATGAAATAATAAACTTAGGACAGTTTTGGAATGATGAGGGAATAATTAAAAATAGAGAGAAAATATTTATAACCAATAAGGAAACAAGCAGACTATTTCAAAGAGCATACAGATACATTCAAGCGGCATACAGTATATATAAAGATAGCGAAGCAATATATAGCATAGGAATGAATCAAGGAAAAGCAAATGTTAAAGTATTAGAAGTAGTAGATAGGGTATTCAAAGGAATTGATATATCGGAAGTTGAAGGTACGCAAAGACATCTTTTCGCTTCAGCCATTACACCTGAAGGGCTGGTAAACTATCTGCCATCTCTTATTTCAACCCGAGAGATTATTGTTGTGGAAGGAAATCCAGGAACAGGAACGGAACGTCTATTAGAACGGGTACGCTCTTCAGCCATTGAAAGGGGTTTATACACAGAGTCATTTTATTGTGCTTTGAATCCTTTAAAGCTAGAACATCTAATTATTCCGGAGCTTGATATATCAATTACAACATCAAACAAATATCATAATGCAGATATAAACCCAACATTAAAGATAAACTTTAATGATATTTTAGACCAAGACATTCTTCGTAAATATAAAGAAGAAATAGTATTTAATCAAAAGGAATTTGAATTACTTCTAAATAGGGCTGTAAAAACAATACACCAGGCGAAGGCAAAACATGATGAACTTGAAGGCTTTTATATACCGAACATGAACTATAACGAAGTTCAAAAATGCCAGGAACAAACATTAAAAAGAATAATAAAAGGCTTTTGAGATATAACTCTTTTAATATTAGCTATAAAATATGTGGTTCCGAGCCTTTATATATAGGCACTACATATTGTGCAGCAAAGCTTAAATAAATAATAACGCAAGACGCCATATAAAGGGCTCCGAAAATATTCGTGGGTAGAAATAAGAAAAATATGTTATACTATCCTCATAAATGAGAAGGGTATAACCCCAAGCAAGATACGGAAGATAGGTGGTTTATTTGCTAAATTACGGATTTGTTCGTGTGGGTGCAGCTGTACCGGAAATGAAGGTTGCAGACTGTAAATTTAACACAAAAAGCATTATCGAAATAATGGAAGAGGCAGCAGATAAAGAAGTGTATTTGACTGTTTTTCCTGAGCTTTGCATAACGGGCTATACATGTGGTGATCTTTTTGGACAGTCTTTACTTTTAGACATGGCTAAAGAATCATTAAATGAAATAAAGCACGAATCATCACAATGGAATAACATATTTATAGTGGGGCTTCCATTGCTAATCGATCAACAGCTGTACAATTGCGCTGCAGTTATTCAAAAAGGTAAAATATTAGGAATTGTACCAAAAAGATATATTCCAAATTATAATGAGTTTTATGAAAAAAGATGGTTTAGAGAGGGCAAGAATTTAACTGCTGATTCTATTCACCTTTTCGGTGAAAATGTCCCCTGTGGGGATGACCTTGTCTTTCAAGATGAGCTATTAAAAGAAGTAAGCTTTGCCATAGAAATTTGTGAGGATTTATGGATGCCGGTACCACCTTCGGGTAATCATGCGAAAAATGGTGCAATTATTTTATGCAATCTTTCAGCTAGTAACGAAATCATTGGGAAAAATGAGTATAGAAGGATGCTTGTAACAAGCCAGTCAGGCAAGTGTATGTCAGCATATATTTATACATCTTCAGGAGTTGGTGAGTCAACAACTGATTTGGTGTTCGGTGGCCAAGCCTTTATAGCTGAATATGGAACTATTATTGCTGAAAATCAACGTTTCATAAAGCATTCCCAATTGATAATTCAGGATGTAGATGTTGAAAGACTGTACCATGAAAGGATAAACTCAACTTCATTTGCTCAATCAGATTATCCTTCCGAATGTCGAAAAATAATAGTAAATTATGTTCCCCTAAAAATAGAGAGCTTACTTCGTGAAATACCCAAACATCCCTTTATTCCGTCCGAAGGAGCAAAATGTGATAGCCGATGCAATGAAATATTCCTTATACAAACTGCAGGTTTATCAAAAAGGTTAGAACATACCGGGATAAAAAAACTTGTTTTGGGGATTTCGGGTGGTCTTGACTCAACCCTTGCACTGCTTGTGGCTATTTTGACAATGGATGCATTGGAATTGCCCCGAAACAATATTATAGCCATTACAATGCCTGGCTTTGGGACAACTAAAAAAACATATCAAAATGCTGTTAAGCTTATGAATTATTTTGGTACAGATGTACGTGAAATTGATATAAAGGATGCGTGTATGCAGCATTTTCATGATATAGGGCATGACCCGAATATTCACGATGTTACCTATGAAAATGTACAGGCAAGAGAGCGTACACATATTCTTATGAATATTGCAAATAAAGAGGGTGGACTTGTAATAGGCACTGGTGATTTATCGGAAATAGCTTTGGGCTGGAGCACTTATAATGGAGATCATATGTCAATGTATTCTGTAAACTGTAGCATCCCCAAAACTCTTGTAAAATGTCTTATAAGTTGGTTTGCGGACAACAATACATCCTCGGAGATTGCTGACATATTGAAAAGTATTGTCAACATGCCTATATCACCCGAACTGCTTCCTGCGGGTGCGGACGGGGAAATTGAGCAAAAGACAGAGGAGATAGTAGGCCCTTATGAATTACATGATTTTTTCCTGTATTATATGATTCGTCATGGTGCAGGACCTGAAAAAATATTATATCTTGCTAAAATAGCATTCAAAGGTCAATATGATGAAGGCACGATAAAAAAATGGCTACACTTCTTTTACAAGAGGTTTTTTAGTCAACAGTTTAAAAGGTCATGTATGCCTGATGGTCCAAAGGTCGGAACGGTGAGCCTTTCGCCAAGAGGGGATTGGAGAATGCCCAGCGATGCGAGTGCAGCACTGTGGCTTGAAAAAACAAAGTAAGATTGTATTTTATTGTTCTAAGTGAGTTTATAACGAAACTATTATTTCAGCATAAAACTATTATTTATTGTTTGTGTGGAGTATAAGAAAAGTGCGTCATGGTAGTTTGAAAAATCTATAAACTCGCTTAAAGCATTTGTTGATACAAGGCGTAAGTCAATTAAAGTTATTTTTGAGTAACCGGCAAGAAGCAGGGGAGCTATACTGCTTCCAAATGAGTCACGAAACAGTATCAACCCTTTGTCTGATATACTGTCTGTGTTTTCAATTGTTATCAAAGGCTTTTGCCCTGACAAAAACACGTCGTAGGGATCTACTCCTGAAAACCTTTCAGGCTCATAAATATTGCTATATGTTTTATAATAGTGGTCGAAGGCTATCGAATTTTCTAATGCTTCATTTGTTAAGTAAACCAATGTATCTGGTTGCATTTTCAATGCTGCCTGCCCATAATATGAGCCATAAAAGGGGTATAACTCCTTTTTAGTGTATTCAATATCCGATGTATTTATATTGTGCTGATACTCCTTTAGGATTTTATCTGCTGATTCAATTAATTTATCCTGACTCCAATGAATGTCGGTACGATAATAATCGTTGATTGAAAGAGTTTCATAGAGATTTATGTAATTCGTATCAAAAAGGTTTTCATCCATAAGCTCAGTCAGTTTATTATAATCTATGGACAAATATTCATTGTCAGATGCTAAGAAAAAGTTTTTATCAGGTATGATGGCATATTTTACATTCATGTTTTGTAAGTATTTATCATTTATTTCATTAAATTTATTAGCTGCATTTATAACAGACTTTTCATTTAGAGGATATTCAATTTTGTTAATGTTCTCATCTACAATGTATAGTCC
>DASRMZ010000266.1:0-8645 GCA_035647675.1 Thermoclostridium sp.
GATATTGATATTAGCATTTAATTAAAAATATATTAAAAACAGTTTAAAAATATTATAACATGTAATGATACATTGGGCATTTTGCGATGGTATATATTTTGGATACCGTTACACAATGGTTACTGCTCAAAGGTAATCGAAGAGATATAGCTGTGCAGCATTAGGAAACATTGGCGAAATAAAGATTCGTTTTCATTATTATACAGCTATATCCCAAAATTTGAAGGGAATGAATAGTACCATACAATGTATTGCGGTTACTCATGAGAGTTTTACACCATATACTTTACAACTAATTATTTATGCTACATCACAAGAGCCTATATTATTCCTTGCGCAATTGTTTTTGTTGTTATAATATTAGCATTATGTTAAATTTAATAGATTAATTTTAAGAAAGCTTTAAGTATACATAGTTTAGGAGAAAACTAATGGGAAACCTTCGAAATAGACTAATACGCTTTATGTATGGTAGGTATGGAATAGATAAGCTATACTATGGCTTAGTTATATTATCCTTTGTAATATTAGTTATTAATGCGTTTGTACATTCTTCAATTTTAAACGTGATAACATGGTTTATTCTCATAATAATGATATATAGAGTATTATCTAAAAATATATATAAAAGGCGCAAAGAAAATGAAGTTTTTATTAAGGGCTGGAGCTGGGTAAAAAGCAAAATACTTTTATCCATACGTAGGATAAAGGAAGCAAGAACACACAGATACCACAGATGTCCTCACTGCAAGGCGATGCTGAGGCTGCCCCGCAAAAGAGGTAAGCATACAGTACAATGCCCTCGTTGTAAAGAAGATTTTAAAATACGTGTGATTTTGTAAAAACCACAATTTGTGTTTTACCGAAGGAGATGAATGTTTTTGAGGATATTGGTTGATGCAATGGGTGGAGATAATGCGCCCAAAGAAATTGTCAAGGGATGTATAGAAGCCCTAAACGAAAAAGATGGTTTTGATATAGAAATATTAGGAGATCCAAAAAAAATAGAAAAATGTCTGAAAAATATGACTTTCGACAGAAATAGAGTTTTTATAACAGCAACATACGATGAGGTAACAAACACTGATAAGCCGACAGAAGCCATTAGAAGAAAACAAAATTCATCGCTCATTGTTGGCATGAAGAAAATTAAAGCAAAAAACGGCAATGTTTTTATTTCTGCAGGTAGTACTGGCGCGTTACTTGCTGGCTCCCTCTTGATAGCAGGAAGAATAAAGGGAGTTTCAAGGCCAGCATTGGCACCTATTGTTCCATCTCTTAACGGTCCTGCCATGATTATTGATGCTGGGATGAATACGCAAGCAAAACCCATTAATTATCTTCAGTTTGCAATAATGGGTACCGAATATATGAAATACATGTATAATATTGAAAATCCTAGGGTTGGGCTTATCAACGTAGGCACCGAAGCAACAAAAGGAAATGAAATTGCTAAGAGTGCTTATCACATTTTGAAAACATCTGAAGTAAATTTTGTAGGAAATGTTGAAGGCAGAGATATTCCTGAAGGTAAGGTAGACCTTGTTGTTTGTGATGGTTTTGTTGGAAATTCAATGCTTAAGATTATGGAAGGTACGGGTCACTATATGATGCATAATCTAAAGCGCATTTATTCAAGTAGTCTTGCCGGTAAAATTGGATACCTATTGGTTAAACGTGGTTTGAAAGACCTTAAGAAACAAATTGATCCTGAAGAACTTGGTGGAACTCCTATATTAGGTATAAATGGACTCGTTTATAAGTGCCATGGCAATTCTAAATCCAAGGCCATAAAAAATACAATTCTCAACGCTTGTGTTTATGCACGTAAAAATATCATGGAGCACATAAATGATAAGTTTTTGAAAATTAACACCACACATATAGATGCTGGTAAAGCAGCCCTTTGATTTAATTAAAACAATTTGATAGCATGATGTTTTAAGGCGGTTTAGTAAAATTACTAAGCCGCCTATAATTATAGAACACTCTTACGCCCAAATATCAAACTTTTTGACATTAAGGCTAATCTTACAGCCGAATGTGCATATGATTAAACACATTAATTAGTTTTCACCACTAAATCTGTGATTTCAAATTATGTAAATGTTCTTGAATCTTTGCCGCTACATCTTTAAGCGCTCCGTCTTCAAATGGTGAGCCTAACTCAGCTTCTTTAATCAAATCGCTAAACAAAGCTTCGCCGCCCTGTGAAACAAAATGTACATACTTTTCAAATGCCCTATCATAATCCTCTAAAGATTCAAGCAAAAACTCAAAAGCTACAATCTGTGCAAGACAGTAATCAATATAATAGAAGGGTGTTTCATAAATATGCATCTGATACTGCCAGCGTGTTCCTTTAGATAAATACGTCATTCCCTCGCTGCTCAAATATGGTCTAAATTGAGCCTCAAGCTTATTCCATGTTTCATTCCTTTCGGAAGGGGTCATGTCAGGATTTGCATAGACAATATGCTGGAAGTAGTCCACAATTGTACCATAAGGGATAAATGACAAGGCATCAAAAGCATGCATGTATTTATATCTTGTTGCATCTTCCCCAAAAAACTTATCCATATGTTTTTCAGTAAGAAATTCCATGCTCATTGAATGTGTTTCTGCTGTTTCCATACCGCCAACACCCAGTTCAAGAGCATATTTGTTATTTGCTGTCAAATAGTTGGCAAAGGCATGACCTGCTTCGTGAGTTACAACATCAATGTCGGCTGATGTACCGTTGAAATTTGCAAGGATGAAAGGCTGCTTATATTTTTCAAAATTAGTGCAATATCCCCCACCCCATTTGTTTTTACGTGATACTACATCAAATGCCTCATTTTTAAGCATCATGTCAAAAAACTCGCCTGTCTCCTGCCCCATATCACGATACATAGCCTGTGCTGCTTTGAATATTCCATCGGTATCAATCACTGGCTTTGGGTCGCCGCCTGGCAAGTAAACATCATTATCATATAGTTTGAAATCTTCTATTCCCATCCGTTTGGCATTTTCTATCTTTAAATTCGAAACCACAGGAACAATGTCTTCTAGCACATTCTTACGGAACTTTTCAACCATTTTTTGATCATAACTAATACGACCTAATCTATAGTATCCAAGCTCAATATAGTTCTCATAGCCCATCTTTTTAGCCATTTTATCACGGACCTTAACTAATTTATCGTAAAGTGTGTCAAGCTCCTGGGCATGCTCTTCAAGTCCTTTTCCTAAAACCTCATAAGCTTGCTTACGGACCTGTCTATCATCATCCTTCATATATTTACGAAGTATTGAAAGCGGCATTGTTTCACCTTTAAAGTCAAATGTCATTCCTGACATTAATTTTGAATATTTCGTTACGAGTTGGTTTTCTTCCACCATTTCATCAATAATCTCTGGAGACATGGATTTGCTCATTACCTCATAGCTTTTAAAGAGCACAGGTGAAAGCTCTTTCTCTAACTCATCTCTAAAGGGGCTATCCAAAATAGCAACGGTACATTGTTGTAAATAATTCTCAAACTGCGGTCCTATTTCGTCATAGTAGTCCTTTTCATTATTATAAAACTCGTCAACAGTGTTTATTGTGTGGCGCATATACGCTAAGCTAATTGATGTTACGTACTCTTCTAAAATACTTAATAGGCTTTCTCTTGCATTTAGTATTTCGTCAACGGATTTTGCATTCTTAATGTCAGCTATGATCTGCTTAAGACCATTTTCGATGGACTCAAATTCTACTCTTTCATACTTTAGTTCAGATACCTTCATAATACAACCTCATCCCTTCCCCGGCTTTTTGGTATTTGTTTGGTGCTTGACCAGTCAATTTATTAAATACTTTATACAACCTCATCTCTTCCTCGGCTTTTTCGGTATTTGTTTGGTGTTTGACCAGTCAATTTCTTAAATACTTTTGAAAAATAGCTTTGGTCTTCAAATCCAACCAAATTTGATACATCAACCAATGATATGGACTGATCGAGCAGTAGCTTTTTGCTCATTTCAATCCTAACATAATTTAGGTAAGAATTAAAATTCATTTTCATTTCTTCATTAAAAATCTTACTGAAGTATGAGGGGCTTAAATAAACATTTGCAGCCACGTGGTCAAGAGCTATCTTTTTCATGTAATTTTTATTTATATAATCAATGGATTTAAACATAACATCTTTGTGCTTTACATTGGTCATATTAAACACATAATCTGTAAAGCGTTCCATAATCCTCGATAGCCATGGTGTCAGTTCTTCAAGGCTTTGAAAGTGATTTATTTGGTTTAAGTATTGATAATTCATACCAAATATTTGCTCAATTTCAGCCCCGCCCTCAAGTGCTGCTCTTGAGAGCAATACTATAAGTTCTAAGACACGTGCACGTATTAATTCAAAATCATTTCCCGATGCAAAAAAAATGTGACCCAATATTTCATTTAAAAGCTTTTGAGCCAAGGGCTTATTACAAATAGATATTGCACTTAATAGCTCCCGTTCTTTTTCAATTGGATAGGAGGATATATCACTACCCCCATTTTTAGTCTTCTTAAGCTTATGTATGTGCTCTGAAATACTGGCTGCTTGTTTCTGCTCTTTCCTGTCGATAGCATACTGGTATCTGGTTGAGTCCGAAAGATAGAATGCTATCATTGCAAGGATCTCAGACATACTATTCACAAGCTCAGTATTTATAACGGGTATTGATTTAGAATAATTAATTGCATTTAATAACTGCTCATCGTCTAAATATTTGGCAAAAAGCTCTGCAATTAGAGATTCTTCTGGCTCAAGCATATGAACAGGACCACTCAAAATTGCACCCTTCATCATACCTTCAACTGTAATTGGCGATGCCCAATGTGCCAATCCCAATGGACAAAAGTACACATATTTTCCTCCAAACCTCTCAGCTTGATAGCTACCATATAAATGTACTTTTCTGCAGCTAATATTTGAATTCGAATTTTGAATGTATTCGCGTGTGGGCTGTGTTTCCTCAGGATGCATTAGGTCTGAACAAAACTTGCAAAATTTGTTCTCACTGTATGTAGAGTACAAAACACTGCCCGTATCATCTATTAGAAACGCAGGCAAATTAGTAACGTTACTATAATGCTGCACTGCTTTAATAGCTTTATTACAATCAAAGCCCAGTTCATCCCTCATCGTTAGTGCCCTCCTGCGAAGCATAAGCCAAAGCCAATCCAAATCACTTTAAATCACATGTTGGCGGTGTTAAAAAACATATTTTCAGTGTATTCATTAGTAAAGTCCACATTAGATGATAATTCAATGTATTGTATCTTTCTTGCAATATCACAAGCCTGTGACAGTTTTTCCTCCGACATCAATGCGTAAATTGCCCCCGCCCCTGCTGCGTTACCAACAGGGGTTACTCTGTCTGAAAGCTCCTTAGGCAAAAGCCCTATATTTAGCGCACTTTCTATGCTTATAAAGTTACCAAAACCACCCGATAAATATACATTTTTTATATCAGTGACCTCGCTTTTAGTTGCTTTGATCAAAACACTTATTCCTGCTGCGATTGCAGCCTTTGCATTTTGCAGCTCACGTATATCCTTTTGGGATATGTATATCTGTTCCCCGTGACCTGTATCGCTTGCAGCTACAAGCAAAAATGCTGGTTGATTGTTTATACTAATTATTCTATCGCCATATTTTTTAGCAGTGTCCGACATTTCGTCACTATCTACAATACGCCCTGTTTCATCTAATATCTCAATTTCAAGCATGCATGAAACTGCATCAACCAAGCCAGAACCACATATTCCAATAGGATGTTTTTCCCCGATTGTTTTGATCTCAAAATTGCCATCATCCATCACACAAACACTACTTATGGCACCCTCTATACCGCCCATACCACATGCTATATTGGCTCCTTCGAAGGCTGGACCTGCTGCCGTTGAACATGCATATAAAAATGAATTGTTGCCAATGACAATTTCACCGTTTGTGCCAATATCAACCAAGAGAGAAATGCCATCCCTTTTATGTAGTCCCGTTGAAAGCACCGCTGATGTGGTATCAGAGCCTACATATGCCGAAACAGATGGAAGTACAAACAGGTTTCCAGAAGGATTGATATCTAATTGCAGCTCTTCAGACCCTAAAATAAGTGCTGAAAGTGTTACCGGAACAAATGGAGCTGATGCAATATTTTCTGAAGGTATTCCAAGTAATAAATGCAGCATTGTGGTATTGCCTGAAAGAGTTACTGCATATATATCAGCGTTTTTTATCCCTGCCGAAATGGTCAACTCGTTTATTAAATCATTAAGTGCGTTTTGAATAATCTGTGACATCTCCAATAGATTGTCTTTACTTTTCGAAGCATATTCTATTCTGGATATTACATCCGCACCATGTTTTTTTTGTGGGTTTAGTAGTGATGATATGGCAGCGTTTTTGCCTGTATTCATATCATAAAGGTATGCAGCAAGGGTTGTGGTGCCAATATCAACTGCCACCCCATAATTCTTTAACACCGTGTTACCACTTTCCACACCAGTTATACGACCTAATGTATCCACCAACGTTACATTAAACTCTTTGTTTCTTAACGCAATTGGAAGCTTCTTGAGAAAAGAAAGTGATAAATGATTAAATGCGCTTAAGCTTTTTGACTCAATTCTTCTTATCGAATCCATCAATCTTTGTTCATCAGACCTTTGATCTTCAATAGAAGGCTGAGGCATGCTGACAAATCTTTTTTTAACCACCGGTCTACCTTCAGTTTCAGACACATTTGCATGTGTAATGATGGATGCATTTTGCTTATTAATATTTAAAGAAATTTCCATATCATCAATTACATTTACCATGCAAGACAGGTGAATACCCTTATCAATTTCTGATTCTGACAGATGCATCCTTTCTTCAGCAGTATACGGTATAAGGTTATGGATCAACACACGACATTTTCCACATACACCTTTACCATTACATGGGGTTTCCATATTAAAACCCTGATTCTTTAGTGCTTCTAACAAAGTTATACCATCAGGTACATGAAAAGAAATATTACTATTCTCGGTATGAACTATAATCTCTGGCAAATTATCACTCTTTTCTATAGGGCATTTTGTAATGCTATATATTTTACATAATAATACGTTACTCACAATCAAAACTCACAACCAAATTAAGGTTCTCGCTAGTTTCCAGTGCCTCCGACAGCTCCGAACGGAATAACGCTAATTCACAATCAAATTAAAATTCTTACTAGCTGGAATAATTATAACATACAGAAGCTTTTTGCTTCAATCACCAAAAGCTTTGGTGTATGTTTAATTTATGATAATATATCACTATATTTATTTTATTAAAATGCTATTATAGAAAGAGCTATACAATTACGAATGAATATGATTAATTATAAAAGGCTTTTTGCGATGTAACCTAAATAAATATTAGTTGTACGTTACAGTTCACTCCATTAATATCTTAATATTTTCAGATATAGCTGTTCACTAACAGTTGTACAATATGCGGTGTCGAACTCTTATGTATACCACAATATATTGTACGGGGTACGTGAAATATGTAATATCGCAAAAAGCTCTACAAGAGGGTGGTAAATAATTATGAGACATAAACTTATTTGCTGTGATGTTTTTACACGTGAGGCGTATCAATCCTTATTAGAAAGCGATAAAAACGTGTTCCCAGTTTTTACTTTGAAAATGTCACATGATTATCCCGATTACTTAAGAGAGGTAATACAAAAAGAAATTGACAATACAGATCCCAATATCTTTAGCCACATTTTACTTTGCTACGGTCTTTGTGGTAACGCTATTGCTGGACTCAAAACTCAAAATATTCCTGTCGTTATACCAAGAGCACATGATTGCTGTACTATTTTTCTTGGTTCAAAAAAAATCCATTCAGAACATTTTGGTCACCGTCCTAGTTGTAGGTGGACATCGGGAGGGTATATGCAAGATGGAGATTATTATATAAGAAACAGTAAAATGCACAAAATTCTTGGTTTGGACATGGACCTAGAGGAGCTAATAGAAAAATATGGCGAGGAAAATGCCAATTATATTTTTGAGTCTTTATCACCAAAAGACGGTAGTGGTAATGAAACTGTTTATATAGAAACACCACCATATGAGACATCTGGCATGAAGGATCGCATTGAAAATGATGCCTTAGAAAAAGGACATAAGTTTGAAATAATCCGTGGCAACACCAGGCTTATAGACATGCTCATAAATGGCGAATGGAACCAAGACGAGTTCCTGTTTGTCCCTCCATTTCATATTGTAGAAGGCGTATATGACGAGCACTTTGTCATAAAAGCCGTACCCCTGACATAGCTAATAAACGTTTTTAACGCAAAGCGTTAAAAACGTTTGAACCGAACTATACAGCTCTTTTAAATGAATCGTCGTTTCCGTTAGTGCATAGCTATATCTCAAAATATTAATGGAGTGAACTGCAACATACATTTTTGTGAGTTTCGGCTTTAGCCATGCCATATTTGCTTGTTTTGTTGCTAAAGTGGTATAATGTTCGTCATTGGGCTTTTTTAAACTTTTGTTATGTAACCTTAATAAAAATAAGCTGTACAACATGTGATGGCAGACTTTCATTCATAACAGCAACGTGTTGTGC
>DASRMZ010000267.1:0-6236 GCA_035647675.1 Thermoclostridium sp.
AAATATATATGATCTGACCTATCGCAGCATATAGCCTATTCAAATCTAATCTTGATTCTTTGAATTATTAAAACATTTATCCCACTATCGATACTTTCACCAACTTCTTTTTTTAGATGCATAACATATATATATGTGAGTGGTAGATTTTTTGAGTTATACATTGCTATTGGGAACATCGCAAAAGCCTTTGATATGGATAGGGGATGGAGTTAAAAAATGCTTTTAGTGAGCAATAACCTTTTACATATAGCAGTCACGGGTTTAATAACGGGTATTACAGGCACTGGAATTGGCGGGTTAACAGCCTTTATACCTGTGTCGCTTTCAAATAGGATACAAAGCACCTTGCTTGAGTTTACAACAGGAATAATGATTAGTATGGTGTGTATGGAGCTTTTACCTGAGGGCTATAAAACAGCAGGCTTTATTCCTACTTCTATAGGACTTCTTATTGGAGTAATAATGATTATCATAGTGGATGACCTTGTGAGAGGATTTTATCGGAAAAATAGAGTATCAAACTCACAAGGTAAACTGGATAATCCGGCGATGCTTTCTGGATGGATGATGGTTTTTGCCGTAGCTCTTCACAACCTGCCTGAAGGGTTTGCGGTGGGGGCGGGGTTTCAGTCAAGTGCAGGCACAGGAATGACCTTATCCTTGGCTATACTTTTGCATGATATACCTGAAGGGATGGCTATGGCTATTCCGCTAAGAGTAGGTAAAATTAAGCCTTTAAAAGTTTTCTTAATTACAATTCTTTCAGGGATACCAATGGGAGTGGGTGCTTTTTTTGGTGCAGCCTTTGGAGGTATATCTGAGATTTTTTCGGCAATATGCCTTGGAACAGCAGGTGGAGCAATGATGTATGTAAGTCTTGGAGACTTAATAAACCAATCTCGCTCATTATATAGAGGAAGACTTCCTTTAGTGGGCAACATGGCAGGTATACTGACGGGTGCGCTAATTTCACTTTTAGGATAGCTACTGAAATTAAAATGCTCTGCCAATGGCAGAGCATTTTAGATGAAAATTAATTATTAAGCATTTACTTTTTCTTTTAGTCCCTTGCCTGCTTTGAAAACAGGAGCTTTGGAAGCAGGAATTGTCATTTCTACGCCAGTCTGAGGATTTCTCCCTTTTCTTTCTGCTCTTTGCTTAACTTCAAAGGTACCAAATCCAACTAAAACTACTTTTTCGCCAGCTACAAGGGATTCTTCTATTGAAGAGATCATAGCATTCAGAGCAAGTTCACTATTTTTCTTGCTAAGACCTGATTTTGCAGCAATGGCACTTACTAATTCTGTTTTGTTCATACAAGATAACCTCCCGCACTTAATTTCGACATCATTTTATAATGAAAACCCCCCAATGTCAAGTATTTGAGGCTTATTTTTTATGAAAATAAAAAGAACCTGCAAAATAATATTTTCTTAAAATGGTAGTTACAGCCAAATGCAAGCATTACAGCCAATATTCAATAAAAAAAGAAATAAAAAAATTATCAGTTTTTGAAGGTATTTATCAAACAATTATGCTTTTAGATGTACTTTAGTGGCACTAATCTACATGAATTATTGTGGATATACCTGTGAACAGGAACAAGTCTTACTGTTCGCAGGTAGCCAGAGAGATATAATTTGTGCACTAACGGAAACGATGCTTCTTTTGCAAAACCTATAGCATAGTAACATATATTATATTGTGCTATAATTTACTTAAATTACGAAAGCGTTACAACAAATGCCCATAAATGGCTTACATGAGGAGAGCAGAATGCAGACTATATACATCAAATATCAGTCTTCCGACACATTAGAGTTTATCGAAGCTGCAAAAGCATTACAACAAGGAAAGCTTGTGGCTTTCCCAACCGAAACTGTTTATGGTTTAGGTGCAGATGCGCTTAACAGTGAAGCTGTAAAATCTATATATGTTGCAAAGGGAAGACCGAGCGATAATCCTCTTATAGTGCATATATCCGACATAGAAATGCTAAAACCCCTTGTTTTGGAGATAAAGCCGGATGTAGTAAAATTGGTATCTGCATATTGGCCAGGACCCCTTACTGTGGTATTGAAAAAATCAAAAATTATACCTGATATCACAACTGGCTGTCTTGATACTGTAGCTGTGAGAATGCCTGACAATCCCATTGCGCTTGAGCTAATAAGTAAAGCCGGCATTCCAATAGCAGCACCAAGTGCCAACCGTTCAGGAAGACCTAGTCCAACCTTGGCAGAGCATGTTGTAGAAGACCTTTATGGTAGAGTATCCTATATAATAGACGGTGGACCGTGCAAGGTGGGCATAGAATCCACAGTTGTTGATATGACAACTGATATTGCTACAATACTAAGACCTGGAGGCATAACGCCTTCTATGATAGAAAAGGTTTTGGGCAAAGTTGAGCTTGATAAAAGCCTCATGGACATAGAGTGTGTTGAAAGACCCAAATCACCTGGAATGAAATACAGGCATTATTCACCAAAGGCAGATGTTTTTGTAGTTACAGGCTCATCTGAAGATGTCGCTTGCTGGACGAAAAATGCAATCAGCCAAGATGAGAATATGGGAATAAAATCTGTAGTTCTTGCAGCAAAGGAGCATATCGAGCGTTTTGGCTTAGATAATGCGATATCCTACGGGAGCGTACTTGATGCTTTTGAGGTGGCAGCTAATATATTTATGCTATTTAGACGAAGCGATCAAGATGGAGTAGACAAAATATATGTCGAGGCAATCTCAAAAGAAGGTATGGGTCTTGCAGTGATGAACCGTATTGAAAAGGCTGCAGGTGGAAAAATAATTAGTGTATGAGGTAGAAAAGCATAGATGCAAAAAACTCTAATAGTAGAGCGAAAGGTGGTGAAATAGAGTTCTGAACCCATGACTAAAACATGGACTCTTGAACTCTTATACTTATGAAGAAAATTCTTTTTGTCTGTACTGGCAACACATGCAGAAGCCCTATGGCAGAGGCTTTATTTAATGAGATTATCGAAACGGAAGGGTATGAAGACGCGCTTTCGTGCCAGTCTGCTGGCGTATATGCCTTTGAAGGGGACAGTGCTTCACCTGAGGCTATAGAAGCCATGAAATATTATGGTATTGATATTTCGCAGCATTATTCCAATACGCTAAGCTATGAGATGATCAATGATGCATATATTATTCTTACAATGACAAGGGATCATAAAAGGATGATTCTTGATGTGTATCCTCAGGCGGCAGATAAGGTTTTTACGCTAAAGGAATATGCCGACTATGATGAAGATGACTGGGATATATCCGACCCCTTCGGTTTTAATGAAAAGGTGTACAGCCAATGTGCTGAAGAGATAGAAATGGCACTTTTAAAAATTTTGGATAGGCTTTGACAATGGTATAGATATCTTATAAAATGGCTATAGTAAATGACCAAATTCTTTTCGAAAGAGGGGAGATTTTATTTTTATGATAGCTATAGGCAGTGATCATGGTGGCTATGAGTTAAAAGAAGAAATTAAAAGCTATCTTGATGGTAAAAACATAAAATATAAAGATTTAGGTATATATCAGCTTGAAGCAGTTGATTATTCTGATATAGGCGTAGACGTTGCAGAGGCTGTAGCATCTGGTGAATGTGATTTAGGTATTATAATATGCGGTACGGGCATAGGTATTTCCATTGCAGCCAATAAAGTAACAGGAATAAGGGCAGCACTTTGTACAAACACCTACATGGCACGTATGGCAAAAGAGCATAATGATGCTAATGTACTTGCATTGGGTGGACGTGTTTTAGGTGCTGGATTAGCTCTTGATATTGTAGAAGCATTTATTGAAACTCCATTTTCACAAGAGAGCCGCCACCAAAACAGAATAAATAAGATCACAGCGGTAGAAGAACCAAATAATAAATAATTGGAATGCCATTTATGGGGGCATTCCATTTTTTAAGAGCTTAAAACAATACATTCATTTAAATGGAAGGTGGGAATTAGCATGCAAGAGGATAACGTTTTTATTTTTGATCATCCCCTTATTCAACACAAGATTTCTTTGTTAAGGGATAAAAACACAAGCTCTAAGGATTTTAGAGAGCTGGTATCAGAGATATCGGTATTGATGGGGTATGAAGTGACAAGGGATATTCCACTAAAGGAAATTGAAGTTGAAACTCCCGTGGCAATTGCAAAGTCTAAAACCATATCAGGAAAGAAGCTGGCGGTAATACCTATTTTAAGGGCTGGTCTTGGCATGGCGGATGGCTTTCTACAACTTGTACCAATGGCACGTGTAGGCCATATAGGGATTTACAGGGATCATGAAACTCTTGAACCCATAGAGTATTACTGCAAACTCCCTAAAGATATTGAAGAAAGGGACGTTGTACTTGTAGACCCAATGCTTGCAACTGCAGGCTCGGCAATAGGTGCAGTACAATGCTTAAAAAAGCGTAATGTAAAGAATATTAAGTTCATGTGTTTAATTGCTTCTAGAGAAGGGATTCGGCGTTTGCATAGCGCTTACCCTGATGTGTCCATATATTGTGCGGCTGTGGATGAAGTATTAAATGAATTTGGATATATAGTACCAGGTCTTGGTGATGCAGGAGATAGGCTTTTCGGTACAAAGTAAGTTTTATTAGCTAAGTCTTTTGCGATGTAACCTAAAAAGGGTTCCTATACAATATTAGGAACGAGTTATTTTAGTGATAAGAGGTTCAAGCCTTGTGAACGTAATCTAAAAAGGAGTGAAGCTACTGTGAGGCCATCTTGGGATGAATATTTTATGGACATTGTAGAGCTGGTAAAAGAACGTTCTACATGTTTACGACGCCAAGTAGGTGCATTGATAGTAAAGGATAAGCGTATTCTTGCATCAGGTTACAATGGTGCGCCAATAGGGTGTAAGCATTGCGATGAGGTGGGCTGCCTTAGAGATCAGTTGGGCATTCCATCTGGAAAAATGCATGAAATATGCCGAGCTACCCACGCAGAGCAAAACGCAATTGCTCAGGCAGCGTACTCTGGGGCAAGTGTAAAAGATAGTACTATGTATGTAACAACACAACCCTGTGTTATTTGTGCAAAGCTAATAATTAACGCTGGTGTTATAAAGATTATTTTCAAAGGTGATTATCCCGATAGCCTTGCAATTGAGCTTCTGCAAGAAGCTGGAGTGAGGGTGGTAAAATACGAGGAACCTAGTGAAATAAATGTAATTAATCCTTAAAGCCATTGTGCTTAGTGTGTTTGCCGAAAGAGCATTGTGATATTAACGTTATTAAACCTTAAAAGGTTTGCATACTTGCCAATGTTCGTTTCAAAAGATTTTGATAAAATGGGAACATTTTTTCCGGTTATATTGTCAAATTATTATGGAGATAATATACCTAACGTGCTTATTTACTGATTTGAAGAGGTGACCAAAGATAAATGATAGAATATGAATATATAATACCTTTTGCACTTGCACTAATTGTTTCATTTTTTGCTACACCCATAGCTAAGAAGATAGCTGTGTCATTTAATGCAATTGATGTTCCCGAAGACGACAGGAGAATGCATAAAAGACCTGTAGCGCTCATGGGTGGACTTGCTATTATTGCGGGTTTTATTGTATCTATTGTATATGCTTTTTTTGTATACCAACCAGAGATACTAACATCTTGGATTGTAGAGTTTCCTATAGCAAAGGTTATTGGAGTTTTTGTCAGTGCTTTAATTATTGTTGTTATGGGAATTATTGATGATATAAAGCCTCTAACGGCCAAGGTTAAGTTTCCCATACAATTGATAGCTGCTGCTATAGTTGTTTTGACAGGAACAAAAATAAAGTATATTACCATTTCCTTTAAAGATATAAGATATATAAGTATTGATGATACAATATCCATTATATTCTCTATTTTATGGATTGTTGGGATTACAAATGCAATAAATTTAATAGATGGGCTTGATGGACTTGCAGCAGGGGTTGCAGCCATAGCGTCGTTATCATTGTTTGTTGTTTCAGTTATGATGGCGCCAGATGTTCATGTTGTTTTTGCCGTACTATATGTTGCATTGGCAGGTTCTATTATGGGTTTTGTACCTTACAATTTCAATCCTGCAAAAATATTTAT
Organism: Thermoclostridium sp.; assembly: GCA_035647675.1. Classification (GTDB taxonomy): domain Bacteria; phylum Bacillota; class Clostridia; order DSM-8532; family DSM-8532; genus Thermoclostridium. Next base: position 6,116 of record DASRMZ010000267.1, read on the forward strand.
TGGGTCTACGGGAGCATATTTTTTGGGATTCATTTTAGCTGTTATATCTATCGAAGGCGCTACAAAAGCGTATACAGCATTGACAATGGTTGTCTCACTTGTCGCATTGGCATTTCCAATA
>DASRMZ010000268.1:0-15956 GCA_035647675.1 Thermoclostridium sp.
ATTCAACACATTGCTGAAGGCGGCGGAATGCGCCGTAACACGCTGTAATAGCTGGAACTTTGCCACTTCCGATGATAGATACGATGTAAAAGGCTTGCTGGTGCTTGCCGAGACAAGCGACAGTGAAGACCCCATCGACGAGGACAGCTTTTATGTGGTTTCGCCCGCCGGAGCCATCGGCTTATGCGCGGACGGCGAGGACATCGACTGGCTGTTCCTGTCCGATGCTGCCCCAAATGAAGATTTGCCCCTGGCATACCAAGTCGCCGCACAGGTAAAGTTCTGCCCGAAATGCGGCTTTGGCGTTGCGTCCGGCGCCCGCTTTTGCGAAAAATGCGGCAATAAGCTATAAGACATCTTTAAAATCATACAGAAAAATTCTAACAACGCAGCATCATAGAAAAGACGAACAGACAGCTGTTTTACCTGCTGTCTGTTCGTCTTTTCTATGATGCTTTTTCCGTATTCGGTTTACCTTGACCCTCGGTTCACAAGTTGTCTTTATGACTATTCGTATTTATTCTCCGGTTTTTTTTAAAGATATTTATTTAACATATTGGAAAGATCATTCTTTGATTTTGCACCTACAGCACTTTCAGCTATCTTTCCGTCATTAAATATAATTAAAGTAGGAATACTCATAATTTTATATTGCTGAGCCAATTCGCTTTGTTCATCGACGTTAACCTTTGCAACCTTTGCTTTTCCTTGAAATTCTTCTGCAACCTGCTCAATAATTGGTGCAACCATTCTACACGGTCCACACCATGCAGCCCAAAAATCCACTAATACTGGTTTGTCGGATTGAATTACTTCCTTGTCAAAGTTTTCCTTTGTCAATTCTAAAATATTTCCCATTATAATCTCTCCTTTATATTGTTTCATATATTGATCCCCAACATTAGTTTCTTAACAATATGCTAGTAAAACTATTTAATAGACCAATCTTAATATCTTATATTCCCTGAAAAAAAGATTTTTAACAAAAACAATAAAAGATTTTATTAATTTACAAATAAAAATGCTACCTTAAAATTAAATGATAATCTTAAGGTAGCATTTTGAATTTTAGTTTGATATAAGTAAAATTTACTGCAGTATTTCAACCACAACATGCTTATTATTGCGCATAGCAGCGGCTTTCATGACTGTACGGATAGCTTTAGCAATACGTCCCTGCTTTCCTATCACCTTACCCATATCATCTTCTGCAACCCTTAATTCAAGAATAAGGGATTTTTCTCCTTCTACTTCCCTTACCGATACGTCATCAGGGTTGTCAACAAGCGATCTGGCAATATTTTCTAAAAGTTCTTTCATTTATAACCCTCCGTTTATTAACACCGTATTAGCTTAAATGTAGGACGTAGTTGTTTTAATATTAATCTGTAATACCTGCATTTTTAAGGAGTCTCTTAACTGTATTAGTAGGCTGAACACCTTTCTTTAGCCAATCCTTTGCTTTTTCTTCATCGAATTTTACTTCGGAAGGATCTGTAAGAGGATTATATGTGCCAACCTGATCGATAAATTTCCCATCTCGTGGAGCTCTTGCATCTGCAATAATTATTCTGTAAAACGGTTTTTTCTTCGCACCAATTCTCTTTAGACGCATTTTAACTGCCATTTTCTCACCACCTTTCAAGTAGTTAGTTATATATTGAGCATTTTGTGATGCTGCATATTTTGCTTACCTTTGCACATTATATTGTTGCTATGCACGAAGGTTTATCACTACATGCTGTACAGCTAATATTAATTAGGTTACATCACTAAAGCCTTATAATTGTAATCAGTAAATTGACTGGAAACGCCTAATTAAAAAGGCATTTTAAAACCACCCAATCCCCTTATACCTTTCATAGCCTTTGGATTTGAAAACTTCTTCATCATTTTTTTCATAGATTCAAACTGTTTTAACAACTGATTAACCTGTTGAATTGAAGTTCCGCTCCCTTTAGCAATACGCTGTCTGCGCTTCGAATTAATAATTGAAGGGGTGAGCCGCTCCTGTTTAGTCATGGATTGGATAATTGCTTCTATATAAACCATTTGTTTTTCATCAACCTGTACATTTTTCATAGCTTTATTGTCCATCCCGGGTATCATTCCAAGGAATTGATTGAGCGGACCCATATTTTTTAATTGTTGTAACTGATCAAGAAAATCCTCTAATGTAAATTGTTGAGTCCTAAGCTTCTTTTCCAATTCAATTGCTTTATTTTCATCGAAGGACTGCTGTGCTTTTTCAATGAGAGTTAAAACATCACCCATTCCAAGTATTCTTGATGCCATTCTATCTGGATGAAACGGCTCAAGGTCACTTAATTTCTCGCCAACTCCGGCAAATTTGACAGGCTTTCCAGTTACAGCCTTAGTTGAAAGCGCAGCTCCCCCTCTTGTATCTCCATCAAGCTTTGTAAGTATAATTCCGTTAATGTCCAGCTTTTCATTAAAGCTCGAAGCTACATTGACAGCATCCTGCCCTGTCATAGAATCAACTACAAGAAGTATTTCCTGCGGAGTAACGCCATTTTTAATATTTTCCAATTCATTCATAAGCTCATCATCAATATGAAGTCTACCAGCGGTATCTATAATAACTACATCAAATTGCATTGACTTTGCATGCTCTATTGCTTTTTTCGCAATATTTACAGGATTTGTGCCTGTACCCATCTCAAATACGGGAATCTCAATCTGCTTACCTAAAACTTGAAGCTGCTTTACAGCTGCTGGTCTATATATATCACAAGCAACAAGCAATGGTTTTTTTCCTTCCTTTCGAAGGTGATTTGCAAGCTTACCGGATGCAGTTGTCTTTCCTGCGCCTTGGAGACCTACCATCATATAGACCGTTGGTGGTGAAGATGAAAATGTAAGTTTTTCAACCTGACCTCCCATAAGGCTTATTAGTTCTTCATGTACAATTTTTATTATTTGCTGACCTGGGGTAAGACTATCCATTACATCTTGACCAATGGCCCTATCTGAAACAATTGAAACAAAATCTTTAACAACTTTATAATTAACATCAGCCTCTAAAAGAGCCATTCTAACTTCGCGCATCATGGCTTTAACATCTTTCTCTGTTACACGGCCGGCGCTTTTTATTTTTTTCATAACATTTTGTAGTTTTTCTGATAAACCTTCAAATACCATGTTTTCCTCCTGGTATTACTACTATTTTAAATTACAATTCTTTTAATACAATTTGCAATTCGTCAATGCATTCATTAATTATTTGTTTATCTTCATCTTCACTATGGTTGCATGGCTTCAGCCTTTTTAGCTTTAATAAAATATCCTTTAAATGCTCTTCATGCCTTAAAAACCTTTTAGCAAGCCCAAGTTTTTCCTCAAGCTCATTAAGTGAATACTTTCCTTTTTTCACACCATCATACACGCCTTGGCGACTGATGTTTAGCATAGATGCAATTTCACTGAGAGAATAATCACTATTGTAGTATAAATCCAAAATCTGATATTGTCTTTCGGTAAGTAACTGCCCATAAAAGTCCAGAAGCATTGCTACCTTTAAATACTCTTCCACTTATAAACTCCTGACAAGCATATTTGCTTAAAAGCAGCAGAAAACCTACGGTGATTGAGCCTCCTCAATCATGCGTCAAGCACATTTGCTTTACAGCTTTTAATTATACAATCTTAGTATTTCTTTGTCAATAGTGCGTGGTTAATTTGCTACTGTTTATAGCTAACCAGAGAGATATAGCACAGCTATATCTCAAAGCACAAAGGAAGTGAACGGTAACTCTTAATTTGTGGTTAACTTTTTTAAAATCCAAAATGTAGTTGACAAACACCAAAGTGATTTGTATAATAATAAAGCCGCCACATAAGGTAGATTACTAAACAAACAAAATACGCGGGTGTAGTTCAATGGTAGAATCCCAGCCTTCCAAGCTGGTTGTGAGGGTTCGATCCCCTTCACCCGCTCCATTTTGTGCCTGTGGCTCAGTTGGATAGAGCAACGGCCTTCTAAGCCGTGGGTCAGGGGTTCGAATCCCTTCAGGCACGCCAATTAATAGGATTGTTATTGTAAAGCAACACTTTACAGATAACAGTCCTTTTATTATTTTAGATCTAACACAGGGTCTACCACAGTGGAAGGTTTTTTTGTGCAAAAATAACTACATAATTACACAAAAAACATCCCCCTGTGTATTTGACATGAATATTATTTGGTGTTATTATATTTCTAACTTATACAAAGCATTAGTTTATTTTGCTTTTGTCTAGGTAAATTGAATAGTGTCAGATAGAGGCGCATTTTTTATTAGTAAGTTCTATTAGATATGTGGGTATCGCTTGATTTGAACTGAAAGGGGAAAATGCCGAAGGAAAATTCTTCCCATAGAGTTTTTCCTGGTTCTGTAGTGAATAACTTCAGGACTGTCATCACCACAATTGATGGAGCGCTATCGTTAAAATTACCCCTAAGGGTAGTATTAACTGCTGAGTGTTCTGTCAGCAGTTTTTTGTTTTTTATAACTGACTCTAGGTTTTGAAAATATGTTTAGAACGTTACTTGTGGTAAGAATAATGAAAAATGTGCTCTTGCAAATGAAGCGTAGTTTCCGCTGTTGTACGGCTATATCTCAAAATATAAAGAGAATGAACAGTAACTAGCATTTAGTTACAGTTCACACTCGTACATACCTTAGCTTTCATCCAAGGGTATCCGAGCCAATGGCTGTCATTCCGAGTTTGCCGAGGAATCCTACGCTAAAACAAAGATTCCTCACTACGTTCGGAATGACAGTGAGGTGTTGTGTGAATAGTACACATTATATTTATTTTTTGTTTCCACCGTAATAGGAATAAATAACTTTTTCAAACATCCTACCAGGTAGTATTCTTTTAACATAAACAGAAATTTTTTGTTCAAATTGCCCAGCTTTATATCTAAGCCTTGGTTTTTTACTTTCAACAATTTTCCCAATTAGCTTAGCCAAATTTTCTGGCTCATCGCCATGGGATTCATCATACTCTATTTTTTCTGTTACTATCTTAAATAAGTCTTTGTATGGTGAGTCTTCGGATGTAGCTGCTTTTGCATGGGGTCTATACTTTTGGGAACCTGACTTATGATCAGTTGGTTCAACAATAACAACCTTAATGCCCAAATCCTTGGTTTCTAAGCTCAACGCCTCTGAAAACCCTTCAATAGCAAACTTTGAAGAGCTGTATGCACATTGGAACGGGATCGCCAATAGCCCCATAATAGAACTAAAATTAATTATTAGACCATCTTTTCTTTTTCTCATGTAGGGCAATACAGCCTTGCACATCCTGACAGTGCCTGTAACATTGGTATTCATAACCTGTTGAAATTCATGAATAGAAATATCTTCTACAGCCCCCAAAACAAGCATTGCAGCACAATTAATAAGCACGTCAATTTTTCCTTCAGTGTCTATAATGTTTTGTACCACAGGGGTTATAGAATTTTCATCTGTGACATCAAGATATACATCCTTAGGGCTATTTGGATTTGGTTTACTAAATGATCTTGCACCAGCATATACTATATGTCCTAAACCTTTAAGATGATTTGAAATGGCAAGACCCAGACCTGATGAAGCCCCAGTAACAAGGATAACTTTTTTAATATGTTCCATAAATAATTCACAGCCTCCTTTGCCTACGTACTTTCTTCATGTTTTGAGATATGGCTGTGCACTAACGGAAACTCGCTTCATTTGCAAGAGCTGTATAGTTCAGCTCTTGCAAGCCGAAACTCACAAAAATGCTTTTAAATATTCTAGTTGCATTTTTGCTCAAACAGTCGGCTTGCTTATCTTCGCTCTGACTATACATCTCTAAGCTTCATTCCGCTAATGTTTTCCTTATATTGCACAGCTATATCTCTCCGGTTACCTGTAAACAGTAACTTGCCTACTGCCAATAAGGTAAAAAAATTCCGGGAAACGTTGACATCGAAAATTAGATATGATAGAATAATAAACTGCATCATAATGTTGTGCTGTTTGTGTGGCTACTCTGGGAAATGAACGATTTTTATTATAGCACATAATTTTATAGGGTACAATATATTAAGGAAAATTCTGCATTTAAATAAAGCTTTTGTGATGTAAACGGAATAAATATTAGTTGTACAATATGTGGTTAAAAACTCTAATGCATACCACAGCATATTATACAGCGGTCTGTAACATCGCAAAATGGCTCTAAATGATAGATTGGGAGAATGATAGCGTTTGATCTACTGTTGTGATGTAATATTATAACTGCATGATTTGGATTAGGTTCATGAAAGTGATTGTACGTGATTTTCCTAATCTTTTTTTGCTATTTATAGGTTTGGGTCTATTAATTTTTTGTAATCAATAATAAAAAAGTACATATAAGGTTTTTGCGATGTAACCTTAAAAAATACTAGCTGTACAATATGCGGTGATAGGCGTTCATATATAACAACAATATATTGTGCAGTGCAACTCAAGATATGTAACATCGCAAAATGTTTACATATATAAAGTTATTGCTTATTGACGTTATTTTTTTCAGATAGTTGCTGATTTATACAGAAATTATCTAAAGAACAAGTATACAAAAAGCTATGAGGTGATATTGGATGGTACATCCTGTGCAATTGGGTAGAACAACCCGAATGAGCTATTCTAGAATTAATGAAGTACTTGAAATGCCAAATCTGATTGAAATTCAGAAAAACTCTTATGAATGGTTTTTAGAGGAAGGTTTAAAAGAAGTTTTGAAAGATGTCTCTCCTATAAATGATTACACGGGGAATCTTGTAATGGAGTTTATTGGGTATTCTTTGGATATGGATAACATTAAGTATTCTGTTGAGGAATGCAAGGAACGTGACACTACTTACTCGGCTCCGCTTAAGGTAAAGGTTCGTCTTATAAATAAGGAGACCGGTGAAGTAAAGGAACAGGAAATATTTATGGGAGATTTCCCACTTATGACGAGAACAGGGACATTTGTGATTAATGGGGCTGAACGTGTAATAGTTAGCCAGTTAGTCCGTTCTCCAGGCATTTACTATTCTGTTGGTCGTGATAAAATTGGTAAGAAGCTTTACTCGAATACAGTTATACCCAACAGAGGTACTTGGCTTGAATATGAAACAGATTCAAATAACATAGCCTATGTTAGGATCGATCGTACAAGAAAACTGCCAATAACAGTTTTACTTAGGGCTTTGGGATATGGTACAGATGCCCAGCTCTTGCAGCTCTTTGGTGAGAGTGAAATGCTTTTGGCTACAATTCAAAAAGATAATACAAAAAGTGAAGAAGAAGGTTTGCTTGAAGTGTATAAGCGTCTTCGCCCTGGTGAACCGCCTACTGTTGAAAGTGCAAGCAATCTATTGACCAATCTATTTTTTGAGCCTAGACGATATGATCTGTCAAGGGTTGGTCGTTATAAGTTTAATAAAAAGCTTGCTCTAGCTACAAGGATACGTGGGCAGGTTGCCTCTGCAGATATAGCAGATGCTCAAACAGGCGAGATACTTGTAGATAAGGGTGACACAATACCTTATGATATCGCAATACAAATCCAAAATTCAGGGATCAATATTATTAATATCGAGCTTAATGGAAGAAACGTTAAGGTTGTAGGTAATAATACTGTTGATATTCAATCCTACATTAACTTTGAGGCTTCCTCTGTTGGTATTACTGAAAATGTTAGGTATGATGTTCTTCAGCAAATCCTTAAAGAATACAGCGATGATGAAGGTATTAAGAGAGCGATTGATGACAATAGAGATCTACTAATACCGAAAACCATTACTATAGAGGATATTGTAGCTTCAGTTAATTATATATTCAATCTTGTTGATGAGGTTGGTAATCTTGATGATATAGACCATTTAGGAAATAGAAGACTTCGTTCGGTAGGCGAGCTTCTTCAAAATCAATTTCGTATAGGGCTATCCAGAATGGAAAGAGTTGTTCGTGAGAGAATGACAATTCAAGATATTGATATTGTTACACCACAACAGCTTATCAATATACGCCCAGTAACAGCAGCTATTAAAGAATTCTTTGGTAGCTCTCAGCTTTCACAGTTCATGGATCAAACAAATCCATTAGCTGAATTAACTCATAAGCGTCGTTCAAGTGCTCTCGGGCCTGGCGGATTATCCCGTGAACGCGCAGGGTTTGAAGTTCGTGACGTTCACCATTCTCACTATGGCAGAATGTGTCCTATAGAGACTCCAGAGGGACCGAATATAGGTCTTATTGGTTCTCTTAGCTCATATGCACATATTAACGAATATGGGTTTATCGAATCACCATATAGGAGAGTGGATAAAAAGACAACTAAGGTAACGGATGAAGTGTTTTATATGACAGCCGATGAAGAGGATGGCTTTATTATTGCTGAAGCAAATGAGCCCCTTGACAAGGACGGATATTTCGTCAGTAAACGAATAGGCTGCCGCTACCGCAATGAAATCAGAGAGGTTAATCCAGAAAATGTTGACTTTATGGATGTGTCTCCTAAGCAGCTTGTGTCTGTTGCTACGGCAATGATCCCGTTTTTAGAAAATGATGACGCAAACCGTGCATTAATGGGATCCAACATGCAACGTCAAGCAGTACCGCTTATACGTACAGAAGCTCCTATTGTTGCAACTGGTATCGAATACAAGGCAGCAAAGGATTCGGGTGTTGTGGTAGTAGCCGAGCGCAGTGGTGTTGTGGAAAAAGTAACTTCAAAGGAAATAATAATCCGTATTGATAATGGTGAAAAAGATGTATACAAATTATTAAAATATAAAAGGTCAAACCAAGGAACCTGCATTAATCAAATACCCCTTGTTAAAAGAGGAGAGACAGTTAATGCCGGAGACATAATTGTTGATGGACCGTCCACCTGTGATGGTGAGATAGCTCTTGGTAAAAATATATTAGTAGGCTTCATGACTTGGGAAGGATACAATTATGAGGATGCCGTACTAATAAGTGAAGAATTGGTTCGTGATGATGTTTATACCTCAATTCATATAGAAGAATATGAATCTGATTCCCGTGATACTAAATTGGGACCTGAAGAAATAACTCGGGACATCCCCAATGTTAGTGAAGATTCCCTAAAGGATCTTGATGAACGTGGAATTATTCGAATAGGTGCAGAGGTACGTGCAGGAGATGTGTTGGTTGGAAAAGTAACTCCAAAGGGTGAAACAGAGCTTACTGCTGAAGAAAGACTGCTTCGTGCTATATTTGGTGAAAAAGCAAGAGAAGTTCGTGATACATCCTTGAGGATTCCCCATGGTGAATCGGGTATGATTGTTGACGTTAAGGTGTTCTCACGTGAAAATGGTGACGAGTTACCTCCAGGAGTTAACCAGCTTGTTCGTGTTTATGTTGCACAAAAAAGAAAAATATCAGCAGGGGATAAAATGGCAGGAAGACATGGAAACAAGGGTGTTATTTCACGCATACTTCCTGTTGAAGACATGCCATACTTGCCCGATGGAACTCCTTTACAGGTTGTGCTTAACCCTCTTGGTGTTCCTTCACGTATGAATATCGGACAGGTCTTAGAGGTGCATTTAGGTTATGCAGCAAAGGCTTTGGGTTGGAAGATAGCTACCCCTGTATTTGATGGTGCTAGCGAAATAGAGGTTATTGAGACATTGAAAGAAGCAGGGTTACCTGAAGATGGAAAGACCGTTTTATATGATGGTCGTACGGGTGAGCCTTTTGACAATCGAGTTACTGTTGGGTACATGTATTATCTGAAACTAGCCCATCTTGTTGATGATAAGATTCATGCACGTTCAACTGGACCTTACTCCCTTGTGACACAGCAGCCTTTGGGCGGTAAAGCTCAATTTGGTGGACAGCGCTTTGGAGAGATGGAAGTTTGGGCACTTGAGGCTTATGGCGCAGCATATACTTTACAGGAGATTTTAACTGTTAAATCCGATGACGTAGTTGGGCGCGTAAAGACATATGAGTCAATTGTAAAGGGTGAAAATATTCCAGAACCCGGTATACCTGAATCATTTAAGGTTTTGATTAAGGAATTACAAAGTCTTTCGTTAGATGTTAAGGTTTACAGCGAAGAACAGGCTGAAATGGAGATAAAGGATTCTGATGATGACGGTGATGATTCAGAAGACTTAGATGTAAACATTGAAGGTACCGAGGATGATGGACCCCAAGACAAAGATTTTGATGAAAATGTTAAGTTTTTAGATGAAGAATTTATCGTTGAAAATGACATAGATAGTCTAGAGGATGCTGAAGAATTGAATGAAGATTCAGTTGATAGGCTGTTTGCGACAGATGATGATGACGATTTGCTTGTTGACGATGATGACATATAAGGAGGGTGACGTAGCGTGCAAGAATTAAAAGAATTTGAAGCAATACGAATTGGTTTAGCTTCTCCCGAAAAGATACGTGAATGGTCACACGGCGAAGTGAAAAAGCCCGAAACAATAAACTATAGAACGCTGAAGCCTGAAAGGGACGGTTTGTTCTGTGAAAGGATTTTTGGTCCTACAAAGGACTGGGAGTGCCATTGCGGTAAATACAAGCGTTTGAGATATAAAGGTATTGTATGTGACCGTTGTGGTGTTGAAGTTACACGCTCCAAAGTGCGTCGTGAGAGAATGGGTCATATTGAATTAGCAGTGCCTGTTTCTCATATTTGGTACTTTAAAGGTATCCCTAGCCGAATGGGATTATTACTTGACATGTCACCGAGGACCTTGGAAAAAATATTGTATTTTGCCTCTTATGTAGTTATTGATCCGGGGCAAACCCCCTTATCACAGAAACAAGTTCTTAATGAGAGGGAATACAGGGATAGTGTAGAAAAGTTCGGAAACAATTTCCGGGCAGGAATGGGAGCCGAGGCAGTTAATGAGCTGTTAGTTGCTATAGATATTGATGCCCTTTGCAAAGAGCTTAGAGTCCAATTAGAAGAAAGTACGGGACAAAAGAAAATAAGGGCTATAAAGAGGCTTGAGGTTGCAGAGGCGTTTCGTTCATCTGGTAACAAGCCTGAATGGATGATACTTGATGTTATACCTGTAATACCACCTGAGTTGCGCCCAATGGTGCAGTTAGATGGTGGGCGGTTTGCAACATCTGACTTAAATGATTTATATCGTAGAGTAATCAATAGGAATAACAGACTTAAAAGATTACTTGATTTAGGTGCTCCAGAAATAATAGTACGCAATGAGAAAAGAATGCTTCAAGAATCAGTGGATGCTCTTATAGATAACGGGCGCCGTGGTAGACCTGTAACTGGACCTGGTAACAGACCCTTGAAGTCACTTTCAGATATGCTTAAAGGTAAGCAGGGACGTTTCCGTCAAAACCTTTTAGGAAAACGTGTTGACTACTCTGGACGTTCGGTTATAGTTGTTGGTCCTGAACTGAAGATATGGCAATGCGGTTTACCAAAGGAAATGGCTTTAGAGCTGTTTAAACCTTTTGTTATGAAGCAGCTAGTTGAAAGAGGATTGGCACATAATATAAAGAGTGCAAAAAGAATGGTTGAACGTGTTAGACCTGAAGTATGGGATGTTTTAGAAGAGGTTATCAAAGGTCACCCTGTACTTTTAAATAGAGCACCAACCCTTCATCGCCTTGGTATACAGGCATTTGAACCAGTGCTTGTTGAAGGTCGTGCACTAAAGCTACATCCGTTGGTATGTACAGCTTATAATGCTGACTTTGACGGTGATCAGATGGCAGTCCACCTTCCTTTGTCGGCAGCGGCTCAGTCCGAAGCTAGATTTTTAATGCTATCTGCGAACAACCTCTTGAAGCCTCAGGATGGCAAACCCGTAACAGTACCAACACAGGATATGGTGCTTGGTTGTTATTACCTAACGGTTGATAAAGATAAGGATCATGGAGAGGGTAAAGTATTTTCCAACTTCAATGAAGCTATTATGGCATATGATAATGGTTATATATCCTTACATGCAAAGATCAGGGTTAGAGCGAAAAAGGTTGTTGATGGTATAGAAAAAACAAAAATACTTGAAACAACGGCAGGGAGACTACTTTTTAACGAAGCAATACCACAAAATCTTGGCTTTGTTGATAGAAATGATCCCGATACAGCACTTGAACTTGAAGTTAATTTCCTTGTTGGTAAAAATGAATTAGGTATAATAATTGAGCGTTGTATAAATGTTAATGGTGCTAATACAGCAGCGGTTGTATTAGATAGAATAAAAACACTAGGGTTTAAATATTCAACAAAGGGTGCTGTAACGATAGGTATTTCAGATATGATTATTCCAGAAGTTAAGCAGAAATATCTTGATGAAACAGACAAAAAGGTTGAAATGATAACAAAGCAATATCGTCGTGGTTTAATTACGAATGACGAGAGAAAGAATGCTGTTATAACAGCATGGAATAAGACAACTGAGGATGTAAAAATTGCATTAATTGAGAGTATGGATAAGTTTAATCCTGTATATATGATGTCCAAATCAGGAGCGCGTGGTAATATCAACCAGATAAGACAGCTTGCTGGAATGCGTGGACTTATGTCCAATACCTCCGGTGAAACCATAGAAATGCCAATCCGTTCAAATTTCCGTGAAGGACTTAATGTTTTGGAATACTTTATATCTACTCACGGAGCACGTAAAGGTTTGGCGGATACTGCTCTTAGAACGGCTGACTCCGGATATCTGACACGTCGTCTTGTTGATGTTAGCCAAGATGTTATTGTTCGCGAAATGGATTGTGCAACGGGTGACGGAATTAATGTTTCAGACATTGTTTCAAGCGGTGAAACGATAGAAGGACTCGAAGAACGACTAACAGGCAGATATGCAGCTGAAGATGTGCTTGATCCAAAAACAGGTGAAGTTATTGTAAAACATAATCAGTTAATAGATGCAAACTTATCTAGTAAGGTTGTAGATGCAGGTCTGAAAAAAGTTAAAATCCGCTCAGTATTAACCTGTGATTCAAAAAGCGGAGTTTGCTCAAAATGTTATGGAATAAACCTTGCATCTGGTGGAGAATGTAATGTTGGTGAAGCTGTAGGAATTATTGCAGCCCAATCAATTGGTGAACCGGGTACACAGTTGACCATGCGTACATTCCATACTGGTGGTGTTGCAGGAGACGATATTACCCAGGGTCTTCCACGTGTGGAAGAGCTATTTGAAGCAAGAAAACCAAAAGGACTTGCAATTATTTCGGATATTGCGGGTACTGCAACGATGAAGGAAACCAAAAAGAAACGTGAAGTAGTGGTTTCTAATGATGCAGGAGAGGCGCATACCTACCTCATCCCATACGGCTCAAGACTGAAAGTCTCTGATGGGGAAGCAGTAGAAGCAGGAGATGAATTGACTGAAGGTTCAGTTAACCCTCATGATATTCTTAAAATTAAGGGCATTAATGCAGTGCAGTCCTACTTGCTACATGAAGTGCAGAAGGTTTATAGGTTCCAGGGGGTTGACATTAACGACAAGCACGTAGAAGTCATTGTCAGACAGATGATGAAGAGAGTTAAGATTGAAGAAGCTGGTGATACAGATCTACTACCAGGTAGTCTTGTAGATTTGTTTGTTTTCAATGAGGCTAATGAGAAGGCAAAAGAGGCTGGACTTCGTCCTGCAGAGGGTAACAGAACTTTGCTGGGTATAACAAAAGCATCGTTAGCTACAGATTCATTCCTCTCAGCAGCATCTTTCCAAGAAACCACAAGAGTTTTGACAGAAGCAGCAATAAAGGGAAGAATAGATCCATTACTAGGGCTTAAGGAAAATGTAATCTTAGGTAAGCTAATACCTGCAGGAACTGGAATGAATATCTATCGTGATTTAGATATTGAAGTTGGTACACCACAAGTAGAAGTTGAAAAGGAACAGGTACAGCTTGAAATACTATAATTAATTCGTAATTCTTTCTGCTTTGGTGGGAAATTATATTACGAAATATAATAAAATGTTTACTTTTGAACTAAAAAGCGGCGGTTAATCCCGCCGCTTTGTGCTTAAGAAAGGTTATTATAACTAATATAGCAGCAATTCTATCACCTTAGAAAGAGTACCCCTTTTGTGCTTTAGCTCAGTAGGGGAGGTTCATGCAGAGCATTTGCTTTTCTTTCTAAACTTTGAGCATGCTTTTTTTACGCTACCATCACAGGAGCGGACAGAGAACAAACTGCAAACCCCATAGTATTCATTATCAGTATCTGAAGATAAAGTAAAATACAAACAATCGCAACAACGGTATCCCAGATGTTTTTGTAAAGATTCAATTTCAAAGGACATGTAATTTGAACAACAAAAATTAGGTAGCACGATGCCCTTGTCACGGCATAGAATTTCATTTCTAATACCTACTGCAATTCCCTTTATGCAATTTTTACAACATCTAGTATTCAAGCTTCTCACCTACACAGATAACACAGAGGGACGGCTTTTTTGTGTAAATCATCTTCGACTGTTAACTTATCACAGTGTTTTTGTGTTATTACCGTGTACCATTATTCTTTTATTTGCACTCATTGTTACAAGAAAAATGAGACAGATTAATTATAGCACAGAAGATTAAAATTAAACAAAATCTGGGAAATAGGCATATCGTAAACAAACAGAGTTGCTGCTCGCTTATTTCCGCGGGTCCCGCTTCGGGTGGTTTGTAAAAGCCCTTTTTTGCACAAGGTGTGGATTATTCAATTAATATGCTTTAGAATGAATGTTAGCAGCTAAAAACAGATAATGAATTGGGGTATTATGAAAAAGGGTTTAAATGGTTTTCAGCTTAAGATTATTGCATGTGTTTTAATGACGATTGATCATATAGGTGCGATTTTATTTCCGACCATGTTAATATTTCGATTAGTGGGGCGCTTGGCTTTTCCCATCTTTGCATTTTTTATATCAGAAGGTTTTTTTCACACTCGTTCGAGAAAGAAATATTTGTTAAGGCTGGGCATATGCGCTATAGTATTTCAAATACCCGATTGGTTTTCAAGATTTTATTCTATAATTTTTGATATGCCAGGTTTTGGAGTACGGTATCCGTTTAATATATTTTCGACTCTATTTCTTGGACTATGTGCAATTATTTTATTTGATTTACTAAAAACAAAAGGCGCATTATTGCAGGCTTTTATACCTACGTTGATAATTGCAGTGTTGGCTGAAGTTATTGGTGCTGATTATGGAGCATATGGGGTGTTTTACATCTTGCTCTTTTACCTTACAAGAGGAAACGTTTACAATATGATTATGGGTGGGGTTATATTGCACGGCGGTTATGGCTTATATGAATTAGCTATTTCATTTATTAATACAGGAGCTGCAACCTTCGTCCATTCAATCCAAATATACTCACTATGCTCATTGCCTATAGTAGCGTTATATAACAACGAAAGAGGACGAAAGGCTAAAAGTTTTTTCTATATATTTTATCCTGTACATTTAATTGTGCTTTACATCATTGATTGGATAAGATAAAAAAAAGGCAAAACACAAAAGGCTTCTGAGATGTATCTTTTATAAATATTAGTTATACAATATGCTGCGGCAAACTCTCATGCATAACCTCATATTTTCAGATATAGCTGTGCACTAACGGAAACCGTTGTTCTCGCTGCACTTGTGAAAGATTCGATAGCGTTATATAATAGCAATAGAGATAGTAAGGCGAAATACTTTTTCTATATTTCATTTGATACATTCGGTTGTGCTTTACAACGCAATTGATAATATAAGGGATGAAAAGGTTACATAAAAGAATCGTCCCCGTGTAAATTCCTGTGCTGAGGTGGCTATATGAAGCTAAGTATAGATGTGTATAAGGCAGCAAGAAAAAAGGCGTTACGAGATTATTCAAATTATATCTCGCAAGGTCGAAATGGCTATTTACCATATTTGGATGGAATACTTAAAAATATAGAAATTGTTTCTGAGGTTGACTTGG
>DASRMZ010000269.1:0-8653 GCA_035647675.1 Thermoclostridium sp.
CAATTAATATAACATATTCAAATTACACTGTCAAACAACTCACCATTTTGTATGTGGCTTCGTAAGAGCCTTGTTACTGTGCACAGGTAACCGGTGAGACATAGCTGTGCAATATAAATCGGTCCTGGTTTTATGCGTTGAAAAACTAACAGTAATAAACTATAATGTAGCAAGAGTTAGGCTATGTCAAGCCTTAAGTGATTTAAGTTTTTGCAATATAACATGGTAAAATACCTGATTTATTTAACCTGTAATTTATTATTTTAATTTTGTGAACGGAGGAACTTTGTGATAAAACTGCGTCTATACTTCAAAGAATACATGAAAGAAAGTATCCTTGGACCTCTTTTTAAGCTGTTGGAAGCCACTCTTGAACTTTTCGTTCCCATAGTAATTGCGGCAATTATTGATATAGGCATTGCTAATAGCGACAAATCCTATATTGTTAATATGTGTCTTGTACTAATAGGACTGGGCATCGTAGGTCTTGTGTTTTCTATTACAGCTCAATACTATGCTGCTAAGGCTGCTGTGGGCACTGTTACAAAGCTAAAACATAAACTATTTTCCCATATTCAAAGCTTTTCATTTACCCAGCTTGACAATATAGGTACTTCTACATTGATAACAAGAATGACCAGCGATATGAATCAAATCCAGACAGGGATAAACCTTACTCTTAGACTTCTATTGCGCTCCCCATTTGTTGTGCTTGGAGCAATGGTTATGGCATTTACCATTGATACAAAATCTGCCTTAATATTTACTGTAGCTATTCCTATACTTTCAATAGTTATATTTGGAATAATTGTATTGTGCATTCCCTTATATAAAACCGTTCAGGAAAAGTTGGATAACGTTCTTGGTTTAACAAGGGAAAACCTTACAGGTGTTCGTGTAATACGTTCTTTTTGTAAGGAAGAAGACGAGATAAATGATTTTGAGAGTAAAAATGAAGAACTAACAAAAATGCAAAAACATGTAGGAAGTATTTCTTCTTTGCTAAATCCAATAACATTTGTGATCATTAATATTGCAATTATTGCACTTATCTACACAGGAGCAATTCAAGTAGAGTCAGGCATAATAAGTCAAGGTGCAGTAGTTGCTCTGTATAATTATATGTCACAAATACTTGTGGAGCTAATTAAGCTTGCTAATCTTATCATCACAATTACAAAATCAGTAGCTAGCGGTAATCGCATTCAAGCTGTTTTAGAAATCCCCTCGGGTTCAAAACAAATAGATATTAACTCGGAAAATATTTCAACAGATAATATAGTTGAATTTAATAATGTAACACTCCGATATAAAAACGCCGGCGGAGATTCACTCCAAAATATTAGCTTTAGCGTAAAACGCGGTGAAACTATTGGCATTATTGGCGGAACGGGCTCAGGTAAATCATCATTAGTAAATATGATTCCACGCTTTTATGATGCAACTGCGGGTGAAATGGTTGTAAACGGTGTTAATGTAGTTGATTATTCTGTAGAAGACTTACGCAATAAAATAGGCATTGTTCCCCAAAAGGCTGTCTTATTCAAAGGTACCATTAGAGAAAATATCCAATGGGGTAAGAACCAAGCCTCAGATGAAGAAATCTATGATGCTCTCGTCCTCGCGCAGGTAAAAGAAGTAGTAGATTCAAAAGGAGGGCTGGATTTTGAAATCGAGCAAGGTGGACGCAACCTTTCCGGGGGCCAAAAGCAAAGGCTTACCATCGCAAGGGCTATGGTTAAAAAGCCTGACATTTTAATTCTTGATGATAGCTCTTCCGCCCTGGATTTTGCCACCGATGCAGCTTTACGCAAAGCCATTAGGGAGCTGCCCTATTGTCCAACTGTGTTTATGGTTTCCCAAAGGACCTCGTCAATTCAACATGCAGATACTATTATTGTGTTGGATAACGGGATAATGGTTGGCAAGGGTAAACACGAGGAGCTTTTACAATCCTGTCAGGTATATCTTGAAATCTATAATTCGCAGTTTAAAAAGGAGGGTGAATAGCTTGAATAATAAACAAAACAAATCAACATCAAGTAAAAGCACTATTACAAAAATTCTTCAATATAAAAGGCTATTGGTTTTTGCTATTACTCTCAATTATACTTGCTTCAGCCACAGTAACTTTGACACTTTATATACCTGTTCTTGTAGGAAATGCTGTGGACTTGATTGTAGGTATTGACCAAGTGGATTTTCCAGGTATTTTTAACATACTACTCACAATAGGTATAGTTGCAGCTATAGCGGCTCTTTTACAATGGATAATGAATATAATAAATAATAAAATGACCTACCATGTTGTAAGAGATATTCGCAATGAAGCCTTTAGTAAAATACAAGTATTGCCCCTAAAACAAATTGACAGGCGGCCCTACGGGGAATTTGTCAGTCGAATCATATCTGATGTGGACCAATTTGCTAACGGTCTTTTGATGGGGTTTACCCAGCTATTTACGGGCATTATAACAATATTGGGAACGTTTCTGTTTATGCTATCTATAAATTGGAAGATAACGATTGTCGTGGTTTTGTTAACTCCGCTGTCATTACTCGTTGCTCGCTTTATTGCCAATAGAACCTATAGTATGTTTAAACGCCAATCAGAAATCCGTGCGGATCAAACAGCCTTTATAGATGAAATGATCAGTAACCTAAAGGTTGTAAAGGCCTTTAACTACGAAGATGAATCTCAAGGAAAATTTGATACCATAAATGAAGAGCTTGGAAAATGCTCCTTAAAAGCTATTTTTTATTCATCCCTTACCAACCCCAGTACCCGTTTTATAAATAGTGTTGTTTATACCGGCGTTGCCCTAACCGGTGCATTAGCAGCAGTTAGCGGAGGAATTACAGTAGGTGGGTTAACAAGCTTTTTGAGCTATGCAAATCAGTACACAAAACCATTTAATGAAATCTCCAGTGTTATAACTGAGCTTCAAAACGCTCTCGCCTGTGCCGCAAGAATTTTCGAACTTATAGAAGAAGAGCCACAAATACCCGATGCTTATGATGCTATTGTCCTAAAAGATGTTAAGGGCAAAATAAATATAGAAAACATTGATTTTTCTTATTCACCTAATACCAAACTTATTGAAGATTTAAACCTTTTCGTGAAGCCGGGTCAAAGAGTTGCTATTGTGGGACCTACTGGAAGTGGTAAGACCACTGTAATCAATCTTCTTATGCGTTTTTATGATGTGGACAACGGATGTATAAAGGTTGAGGATACCCCTATACATGATATCACCAGAAAGAGCCTTCGAACCAGCTATGGTATGGTTTTGCAAGATACATGGTTACGAACAGGAACAATTCGTGAAAATATTGTTATGGGAAAGCCCGATGCAACGGATGGAGAAATCATAGAAGCTTCAAAAGCTGCCCATGCCCATAGCTTTATTAAACGTCTTCCAAATGGGTATGACACAATTATCACTGAAGATGGTGGAGGTCTTTCACAAGGCGAGAAACAACTTTTGTGTATCACACGAGTTATGCTGCGCTTACCGCCAATGCTGATTCTAGATGAGGCTACTTCATCTATAGATACTCGTTCAGAGCTAAAAATCCAAGAGGCATTTGCAAAGCTAATGCAGGGCAAAACAAGCTTTATTGTTGCCCACAGGCTGTCCACTATTAGGCAGGCTGATGTGATCCTTGTTTTAAAAGATGGTTCTATTATCGAACAGGGTAGGCATGATGAGCTGCTCGCAAAGGATGGCTTTTATGCAATGCTATACAACAGCCAATTTTCAAAGTAGCAAGCTATTTTTCAATCCATTGTGACAAGAAATGATTAGGGGGTATTTGTTTGCAAAATAAAGCATTACTTCAAAGGCTTCTATCTCACATGAGAAAAGCCATAGAAGATTATAATATGATTCAACAAGGCGATAGAATAGCAATAGGCGTCTCGGGCGGAAAAGATAGCCTTGCATTGTTATATTGTATGAAGGAGCTGCAAAAATTCTATCCTAAAAGATTTGAATTGGTTGCAATTACACTTTCACTTGGAAATGAAGGATTTGATACCGACTCATTAATCGAAATTTATAATAGGTTGGATATTCAATATCATATTGAACAGACACAGATATCTAAAATAGTTTTTGATGTGCGAAAAGAAAAAAATCCATGCTCCTTATGCTCTAACATGAAACGAGGGGCAGTGCACAACACAGCAAAAAAACTTGGATGCAATAAAGTTGCATTTGGACACCACAAGGATGATGTAGTTGAAACCTTTTTATTAGCATTATTATATGAAGGGAGAATTCATACCTTTTCTCCTGTAACATATTTAGATAGAAAGGATATAACATTAATACGTCCGCTTATTTATATAAATGAAGATATGATACAGACATATATTGAAAATGCAAACATAATGCCAATACCAAGTGGCTGTAGGGAGGATGGTAGAACTAAGCGAAGCGATATCAAACAAGTACTCTCAACACTAATGAAAGAGAACAAATATATTAAAGACAACATATTTGGTGCTATACAGCGCAGTAAAGTAAACGGATGGCATCCGCCACTTTAACCTTTTGCCTGCCCATCAAATGAATTCAAGGGGAGCAGTACACAATCGTACAATCCGTCATTTTAACCCTTTGACTGCCCCAAAATGCTCTAAATTAGATTCACCTGTACTAATACTTGATTAGCTATCCCCTGGAATCTTCCTAGTGGGCATTTTGCGATGTTACATACTTTGAGTACCCATTTTCTTATCGCGGCTCTCTTGATGCTTGATAACCCCCAATGCCTTTGTCAATTCAAGTACCACAACAGGCACCAATGATAGCCCTAGAGCCTGAAGGTATAGAGAAGCAGGAAGCTGTATTAGACCAAACACAGTGGCTATCGATGGAATGAAAACAACCAATAGCATCAAAGCAAGCGATATGAGTACAGCTACATTTAATTTGCTGTTTGAAAAAGGAGCAATTTTAAATAGCGACTTATCTGAGCGCATATTAAACGAGTGCACCACCTGTGTCAAAGCAAGAATAATAAATGCCATTGTCCTGCCACTCACAATATTACCCGTAGCCTGTTCACCCAGTCTAAAGCCTATTAGTGTTAATGCAGCAAACATTGCACCTTGTAAAATAATGCGCCATAAAAGTCCATGGGCAAAGATGCTCTCATTTCTGGCTCTTGGTTTAAAAGACATTACATCTTCTCCTATAGGTTCCATTCCCAAGGCAATTGCCGGCAGACTGTCGGTAACAAGATTTATCCACAACAGCTGCATTGATAGAAGCGGAGCTCTCTGCCAAAAGAGCATCGAGAAGAAAACGGTGAATAATTCACCGATATTTGTCCCCAATAGAAAAGTAACTGCCTTTTTTATATTGTCGTATATACCCCTGCCTTGTTTTACCGCCTCAACAATGGTTGCAAAATTATCATCGGTGAGGGTCATGTCTGCAGCTGCTTTTGCTACATCCGTTCCTGTTATACCCATTGCACAGCCAATATCAGCAGCCTTTAATGCTGGGGCATCATTTACTCCATCGCCCGTCATTGAAACGACATCCCCTCTTTTCTGCCATGCCTGTACGATTCTTATTTTGTCTTCGGGAGAAACACGAGCATAGACTGTAATTTCAGCAACCTGTTCTTCCAATTCTTCCTCTGTCATTAGCGAAAGCTCTTGCCCGGATATTGACCTATCGCCCTCTTGCAATATCCCTAACTCCTTTGCTATTGCCGATGCAGTGATAACATGATCTCCCGTTATCATTACTGGTTTTATTCCTGCTTTTCTACATATATTAACCGATTCCAATGCCTCCGGCCTTGGCGGATCAATCATTCCAAAGAGTCCTAAAAAGATCAAATCTGATTCCAGCTCATCTGGTTTGAGTTCTTTTGGCACCTGCCCTATTTCCTTATACGCTATCGCCAGAACACGTAGCGCATCCTCACCCATTTTTTCATTTATCATTTTGCCCTTTTCAAGATTACCTGAAATACATTTTGATTCAAGTACATCAAAGGCTCCTTTAACAATTACTATATTTTTACCTTCTATACTGTTAACACTCGACATTGCCTTACGATCGGAATCAAATGGAATTTCAGCAAGCCTTGGATATTTTTCTTCTTGCTCTTTCTTTTCCAAATGGTTTTTGTAAGCCGCATATACAATGGCCGTTTCAGTTGGATCTCCTATACGCTTAACATTATCCCCGTCCACTTCAACAACACCATCGCTGCACAATGTTCCATACAGCAGCAGTCTACGAATTTCATCACTGTTCTCTATACCTATATCTTCAATATCATCCTGACCATCAGAATATGCTTTAACTAGTGTCATGCGATTTTGAGTTAGCGTTCCTGTCTTGTCAGAGCATATAACAGAAGCACTACCAAGTGTTTCCACCGCTGGCAGGCTGCGAATTATTGCATTTTTCTTTGCCATTTTCTGAACGCCTACAGCTAGGACAATGGTAACAATTGCAGGAAGACCCTCAGGAATTGCCGAAACAGCCAACGAAACAGAAATCATGAAAATATCCAAGATATTCATGTCGGTCAGTATGCCTATAACAAATATAACTGCACATGCTAAAAGAGCAATTAAACCTAAGTATTTACCCAATTGAGCCAGCTTTTCCTGTAGTGGTGTTTTTACTTTCTCAGCGCTTTCAAGTAGATTTGCAATTCTTCCCATCTCTGTATCCATTCCAGTGGATGTAACTATTGCAGTGCCTCGACCATACGTAATACTGCACCCGGAAAAAACCATATTATGCCTATCCCCTAACGGTGCATTCTCTTTTGGTATTTGGTTTGCGTCCTTTTCACTAGGAAGCGACTCTCCAGTCAATGCCGATTCTTCTGCTTTCAAGCTTGCGGATTTAACAAGCCTTGCGTCAGCTGGAACAAAATCCCCTGCTTCAAGCAAAACTACATCCCCTGGCACTAGTTCCGAAGCATTTATTACTTGTTCCTTTCCATCTCTTATGACTCTTGCATGGGGTGCAGAAAGACTTCTTAATGCTTCAAGAGCTTTTTCAGCTTTGTTTTCCTGATATACACCAAGCATTGCATTTAATATAACTATCACTAAAATAAGAAAAGGTTCAAAAAAGCCAGATGGTTCGCCCTCCAAAAACGCAACAACAAAAGAAATAGCTGCTGCTACAAGAAGAATGACTATCAGCACGTCTTTAAACTGATCTGACAATCTTTGAAGAAAAGATTTGCTTTTTACTTCTTTTAACTTGTTTTCTCCATACTCCTGTAGTCGTTTCTGAACTTGGGCAGAATTAAGCCCTTTTGCTGTATCAGTGTCAAGCTGGCGTATCAAATCTACAAGTTCATTAGTATACATTGTCATGTACATACCTCCATTAAGGTTGCAATTCATTACTATTTTATACCTTTCTCCATAAAATAACCATGGCTCTAATATATAAAATAAAATGATAACCATTCTATTTGGTTCATCACCTTATAGAGCAACACATAATTTTTAATGGTTGCCTTTCGATAGGTTTCCTTTTCCAAATGAGCATCATGACACCGCCCATACTTAAATGGATTGCTTTTAAATATCCGTAGCATTTTTCAACCTCATCAAGAAAATTTGCTTTGACTTGCTATGGTGTTCCGGGTTTGTTAATCATTTTACGAATTTGCGTGTAACCAGACTCAATACCAATAAACACCTCTCGAGGAAGCACCCGCTCCAGTTCTCCGTCATTCTTAAATTGAGCACCACAGATACTCAACGTCTTTTGCAGCAAAGCTGAACCTATGTATTTCTCGTTAGATAGGAGCTTTGAGATGGGTTCAAATCCACACCTTATCTCATGCACTCGAACCCTTAAAATTGCCACTAACCCGCATGGGCAAAGAAAAAGTTGACAAGCTTTCTAATCGAAAACTTGTCAACTTATTGTGGCGGAGAAGGAGGGATTTGAACCCTCGCGCCGCGTTAACGACCTACGCCCTTAGCAGGGGCGCCTCTTCGGCCAACTTGAGTACTTCTCCGTGTTATATAAACTCATATTATTTAACTGGCGGAGAGACTGGGATTCGAACCCAGGGTGGGCAAAACCCACGCCGGTTTTCAAGACCGGTGCCTTAAACCAACTCGACCATCTCTCCATGATTTTGCTAAGTTAGTATATCATGCAGATTGAATGATTGTCAACACCTACAGGTTTTGTAGGAAGGTTTTCCACTAGGAAAAGTTACTGTTCACAGATAACCCGAGAGATATAGCTGTGGGGTATTAGGAAACACGAACCTACCGGACCATTCTCAAATTCTGATTCATTAATTGTTGAACTATTTTCCACTTAGTCATTATAAAAAAGGAGCTGAACTCAAAAAGTAAAGAATACTCTCCGAATCAACTCCCATACAGTACGTCAAAGAAATTTGTTCTCGATAATGAAAAGCTTGTTGCAAACAAAAGCCTATATGATAGTGAATTTAACTTCACTTTCATACTGCAAAGGCATATACAGCTTTACAGAGCACTTCTCATTGAATAAATTAAATATTAATCGATTCAATATGAGAAAATCATATTGCAACAATTATTTCCTGATGGAGCTAATCGGAATTACGATTGGCCATTTCAATGGCCTTCTTAACCATATTTCCACAGTTT
>DASRMZ010000270.1:0-9942 GCA_035647675.1 Thermoclostridium sp.
GTATTTACCCCATCAAATTTTCTTTTCCTTCATAAAAGTTTTTGTGATGTGTTCTTTTTATTATTAGCTGTACAATATGTGGTAAAAGGCTCTCATTTATAACCACAATATATTGTATAAGCGACTCATACAATATTCCATCGAAAAATACTCATGTATTAATATGGAATCATAATATAGCATCATGCTAAAATAGCTTTGATGCTTGTTTAGTTATCCTTATTAAGCCGTTCCTTCATTGCTTTAATTGTATCAAGTAAATAGAGTTGTTCGTCCTCCGACAACCCCTTTACTACATCATATAACTCGGATAGAGTTTTTGCACTTTGATAAGCATAGCTGGTTTTCTCCATATCACCGGCACCACTTAACAGCCATTCTTTATTAATATCCAATGTTTGGCAGATAGCATTTATAACAATCATTTGCGGCTCTGTTTTAGTTTTTTCAAGATTATAAATTACTCCCCGGGACACACCAATAACCTCAGCTAGAGAAATTTGGGTATAACCTTTGCTTTTTCGTGCGTGCCGTAGCCGATCACCTAATGTATTCAATTGCAATCACCTCAATGGTATTATAATGCATAAAAAAAGCATTGTAAATGCATTTTTGAGTTGAGAGAGCAAAAAGTCAGAAAATTTGTTGCAGTTCACACTCGCACATACCTTTGACAGCAGAGTAATAGCCATTGGAGCTTCTACAGGCGGTACCGAAGCATTGCATAATGTGCTAAAACAATTACCTAAGAGTGTACCCGGAATTGCTGTTGTTCAACATATACCACCCGATTTTTCCAGGATGTTTGCTGAAAGGCTTAACAATACCCTTGCTCTTGAGGTTAAGGAAGCCAAAACGGGTGACTATCTCCAACAGGGGCATGTACTAATAGCTCCCGGTGATCATCATATGAGAGTCATAAGAATTGCCGATAGGTACAAAGTGGAGTGCTTCAAGGGTGAAGAAAATGGATATGATAATTGGAATAGGTGAATATACCATTACAGATGACATAAATGCCGTGATAAAGACATATGCTCTTTCTTCATGTGTAGCACTAACTGTATATGACCCAATAAAGAAGATCTTAGGGATGGTACATATCGTATTGCCTAGCTGTGAGATTATGCATAATGGAGGGGATATTAACCCAGCGTATTATGCCGATACTGCGGTTCCTATGCTAATAAACAAGGTTTGCTTAGGGTATGGCTGTAACAAAGAAGGGCTTGAACTCAAGCTATACGGTGGTGCAAAATCCGTTCGGAAAAAGGATGTTTTTAATATAGTGAAGGGGAAGGGAAATGAAAAAAAGATAAAGCCAATTAAGGCAAAAACGTTAAGATTATACAATGAAAAAGAGGTGTCTGCAAAAAAGGAGAAAATAATGGACAATCAGTTCAGGCTGCTGTTTACAGGTAAGAGCGATGCGAATACTGATTTGATTTACCTAAAGATTAGGGATTTTGGATACAATGTTATGCCTATTTATGCAGATTCCGTAGATAAAATAAAGAAGTACTTAGCGAATTCCAGCTTTGATATTATGGTTAGTTTGCACAATATGTAATGCATTGCCACTGAAGAAATCGCAATGGTATTATCAGAGTTCGAAGCTACAATCCCATGGATAATGGTATATAGAAATGCTAATAGGGATGAAATAATTCAGACTATAGACGCTGGATGTAAAGGCGCAATCAACATAAATGACCTTGATAGGCTAGAGTTTGTTATCCATAGTTTATTGATAGAAGCAAAAAGAGTCCATAAACATGAAGAAGAACAGGTAAAGCTTATTGCAGAGAAAGAAGAGCTTGCACTTATTCTTGGAAGCATACGCATCAAAACCCATTAACTCAGAAAAGCTTGTTGAAGTGATTAAAAAGCTTGGCTTGATTGATTAGTTAAATATAATATCAAGTTGCTTATTTTCCTCTATCGAAGTAAAATGTATTAACGAGGAGAGATAATACATATGAAGTTTGATATTGAATTAGTAGGCAAGATAGGCTCAATGGCTTTGATTCGTGAGGCTGAGCATGATATTAATTATAATGTTTTCAGCCGTATTGGCAGGGAACTACAACCAGGAATGATCTGGGTTAGTTCGGGAGCGGTGGAAATAGGGCGCTTAGATTATATTAAACGAACAGGACAGGAATTAACAGGTTTTAAAAGCGATATTATGACTGACTATTCGTCTCAAGGACAAGCTATACTAATGGAGGAATATCGTCGTTATATACCGCCCAAATACGCAGTCCGCCAACTATTAGTTGAGCATACACATTTTAACGATCCTGAAAAAAGAGAGCATATTTATCAATTCTTAATGCGTTGTGTAAAGCAAAAAGCTATACCTATTGTAAATTACAATGATACTGTAAGCTTTGAGGAGAACCGACGCTGGGAATTAGAACAGCTTCGCAGCAATGGTTATGAAAGAATTGTGGAATGCATTGACAACGATGAGACAGCTTCTGTAATAGCTACCTTAGTCCATCCAAAGTTCTTGCTTATTTTCACTTCTGTAGATGGAATTTACAAGGACCCAAAGGATCCTTCTACATTAGTTGATAGGGTAGAAGGAAAGGACGCAGACGAAGTTGTTGCTCACATAGATGAATTACAAAAATATTGTTATGGTGCAAGCCGTTCCGGCGCTGGTGGGGCAAGAGCAAAATTGGAATTTATAAAGGAACCAATTTTACAAGGAACAACAGTTTTGATTGCAAATTCACGATATTGTATTTCAGATGTTCTTTCAGGCAATTGCCCTCGAACGATTTTTCGTACTAGATAAAGCTTGCATATTTTTGACTATATATTCCTGCGTGGAGGGATAAAATGCGTGATTTTAAACAGCATATTACAGCCGGCATCATTATGCTCTTAGCGATTGTCACTCTGTTTATTAACATAACAGAAAGAACTGTATTTACTCCGGCTTCATCTACAGGAGCAACCCCATATACCTCTGTTCCATCTTTGGGAAACGTGACGGATGAGAATATACCATTAGAAAATCGTAATGCTGTTGAGTTTATTAAAGAGCCCATTAACTTTTCACATGAAGGTGGGTTTTATGAGGAAGCTTTTTTCTTAAAACTATCGCCTTCATATAAAGAAGGTGCTATTTACTATACATTGGACGGATCGGATCCTGACCCTGAAAATATTAACCATGCCGAAGACAGAATTGGCTATCGGAGAAAAACCTTTTTATACACAGAGCCAATTTTTATTCCTTCAAGAGATAGGGAAAAAAATGCGTATGCAAACATTCCTTCAGGACCGTTTATGCCTGAGCTCCCCGATGAAGAAGTATTTATGGCCACCATTGTTAAAGCAATGGTGATTGACAGCAATGCTGAACAAAGTAAGACAATAGCCACAACGTATTTTGTTGGAGAAGGTGCAACAAACCGCTATTCACTGCCTGTTATATCTATTATAACGGATGAAAACAACCTATTTGGTGGGGACAATGGTATATACGTACCGGGTGATAACTGTGTTGATTTTAATGAAAATACAGCAAACTATTTTCAAAGGGGTATTGAGTGGGAACGACCCATTCATATTGAGCTGTATGAAAAAAATGGCCAGAAGGCATTTTCCGAAAAAGCTGGGATACGTATTCATGGCGGTGTAAACAGGCAATCATTTCAAAAATCCCTGAGAATATATATGCGTAAAGACTATGGTTCTAGGTGGCTAAATTATGAATTATTTCGAGATACGCCATTTCAAGCCAATTACCTTAGTGCATATAAACGATTTGTATTGAGAGCAGAATCCAGTGAAGGATTTCAGACCATTATTCGAGATGGGTTGATGCAAAATCTTGTAGAACACATGAATATTGATGTGCAATCCTACCGTCCTGTCAATGTGTTTTTAAATGGAGAGTACTGGGGAATCCACAGTATAAGGGAACGCTTGGACAAATACTATGTTGCTACCCATCATGGAGTTGACGCAGAAAACA
This sequence comes from Thermoclostridium sp., assembly GCA_035647675.1. Classification (GTDB taxonomy): domain Bacteria; phylum Bacillota; class Clostridia; order DSM-8532; family DSM-8532; genus Thermoclostridium. The sequence goes on from DASRMZ010000270.1 coordinate 3,995, forward strand.
TCGATTTGATAAATAATCCGTCAGTAACCATACCCGTTCCATCCGAAAGAATTGCTGAGGGGGATGACCAGCACTATTCAAACATGATTCAATTTATGCTTGACAATGATATGTCACAGGATGAAAATTATGAGATTATTAAAAGCATGATTGATATAGACAATTTCATTGATTGTCATGTTGCACAGATATATTTCGCTAATTTTGACTGGCCACAAAATAATGTCAAGATATGGAGACCCAGAACACCGAATGGTAAATGGCGCTGGATGATGTTTGATGTGGATGCAGGCTTCCTAAGGGCACCTAACAGGCAAACATATTCCTACGGTCACTCTAATCCCGACTTTAATGCCTTGGTTCATGCCACTTGCGAAGTGCATGAGGGGCTGAAAAAAATACCTGAATATACGTTTATATTGAGAACATTACTAGAAAATGAAACATTTAGAATGGCATTTATCAATCGGTTTGCCGACTGCCTGAATACCTGTTTTGATAGCTCACATGTGATTAGTCTCATGGATATGATGACCGATCATATATCCCCCGATATACCCGAGTATAAAATGAAATGGGGATATCCAAGACAGTGGGAGGAAATGCTTGAATCTATGCGCTTTTTTGTAAGCGAAAGACCGTCCTATCAAAGACAGCATATACTTGAATACTTTGATTTGGATGGAATGGTTCAGGTAACCATTGACCCTAACCCCAATGGAATAATTAAAATCAATTCAGTGGATGTCCAATCTCCTGCGGGGGATGAGGGTAGTGAGCAGTGGACAGGAATATACTTTTCAGGCGCACCTGTTCATCTTGAAGCCATTGCCCAGGATGGATACCAATTTGTTGGTTGGGAGGGAGCGGGGGAGCTAAATGGGCAAGCTGTGACACTTGATCTTCAAAATGACATCACCATAAAAGCAATATTCCAGCCCAACTAAATGAGTCTACTAATATATAGGGCATTTATATAGAGTATTTCGTGACGTGTCTATTTCGTATACCGCTTTAGAATATATTGTATATATGCATTAAAGCTTGCCACACATATTGGACTGCCTATTTTTAATAAGGTTATATTGCTGTTCACTTCCTTCGTATTTTGAGATATACCTGTGAACTAACGGAAACGAAGCATGACAGGATTCATATAAAGGCAAATTCCAACTTATAATAGCATGATTCAAATACTTTTACCGGGATATCCCGGTATTTTTTTGTCAAAAGAAAAATAGTTATTGACATATGTCTCAAACAGGGTATAATTAATATAGATGACATATGTCGATAATTATAAGGAGGTGTAAAGCATGCCAAGAAGAGATGGAACAGGTCCAACTGGTGTTGGAGCAATGACTGGAAGAGGTTTAGGAAATTGTACAGATGCTAATGCAGTAAAGTATGGAATAGGTCAAAGAATGGGATTGGGGCTTGCTTGTCGGCGTGGTTTTGGTCGTGGCTTTGGTAGAGGGTTCGCTATTAACCAGACCTACTCAAAGTCAAAAAAGGAACTACTTAACGAGCAAAAAACTATGTTGCAAGAACGAATCGAAGTTATAGATAAACAATTAGAGGATATTTAACAAGCCATAGCAGGAATTCTCCCGACTCTTAGGTGGTGGGAGTTTATCAACGGCGATCAGAGATAACTGGAGGACGCTTTAGTTGTTTCTGACTTTAATAAATCCTTTTGTTTTATTAATTTCAAGAAATTGAGGTGGGTAAAATGGCAAGACCGATGAAGCTGAGAAAAGTTTGTAGCTTACCTGAACGCAATAGGTTTGGACCTCTTGATTCGCCTGAAAATAGAAATAGTTATCTAACCATGACGGTTGATGAGTATGAAGCCATAAGGCTTATTGATTTGGAGGGGTTCACACAAGAAGAGTGTGCCAAACAGATGAATGTAGCTCGTACCACAGTTCAAGGAATATATGTCGAGGCAAGAAAAAAGCTTGCTGAATCATTAGTGAATGGAAAAGTGTTGTTGATTGAAGGTGGGGAATATCGGCTTTGTGAAGGACTAGGGAATGGTTGCGGTCCTGGCTGTCATAGGCATGGGCGAGGTCGGAGTTCTTCAGGTAATGGTGCTCGGGGATTGAGGTAACTGATTTATACAATGTTTGAAGCAAGTAGACAGGAAAAAACTACTACTGTGAAGATTGAAATAACTGATTTATATTGAAATAACAGGTTGATATAGTATTTTAAAGCAATGTAATCAAATAATCAAATGTTAAGAAGAATGGAGGATTCTTATGAAAATAGCAATTCCGGTTGAAGAAAAAACCTTAGACACAAGCGTATGTGCGTCCTTTGGTCGTGCACCTTTTTTCCTTTTTTATGATACAGAAACTAAGGAAAGTATATTCGTTGATAATAGTGCAGCTACAAGCACTGGTGGCGCAGGGATTAAGGCTGCACAAATAATAGTAGATAATGAAGCAAAAGCGTTATTGACACCAAGATGTGGGAAAAATGCCGCTGATGTACTAGATGCAGGAAATATCAAACTATATAAAACCATATCTGACTCTGTAAAGGAGAACATAGATGCCTTTATGGATAAGAAACTATCTGTACTAGATGATATCCATGCCGGCTTTCACGGGCACGGAGGCAGGTAATATGACAATAGCAGTACTAAGTGGAAAAGGTGGTACAGGGAAAACGCTTGTATCGGTAAATTTAGCTGCGGTAGCTAAAAAGTCAACATATATAGATTGTGATGTTGAAGAACCAAATGGACATCTATTTTTTAAACCTGAAAATGTCTCAGATGAGGAAATATCAGTAAAGATTCCACAGGTCAATAATGAGCTTTGCGATGGATGCCGAAGGTGTGTTGAATTTTGTAATTTCAACGCCCTTGCTTATATACAAGAAAAATTAATTATATTTGAGGATGTTTGCCACTCATGTGGTGGTTGTGTTATAGTTTGCCCTCAAAATGCGCTAACTGAGAAAGATAGGACTATCGGCATAGTGCAAAAAGGACATTCTAATGAAGTATATGTTAAAAGTGGTATATTAAACACAGGTGAGGCCATGGGCATCCCCATCATAAATAGTCTATTGAGTGAAAACAAGGATGTTTGCGATGATATGATTATCATTGATTGTCCGCCAGGCAGTGCTTGTATTGTAATGGATAGCATTAAGGATGCGGATTATTGCATATTGGTAGCTGAACCGACAGTGTTTGGTGTTCACAATCTTAATATGGTTTTTGAACTGGTAAAGCTGTTTAATAAGCCATTTGGTGTAGTTTTAAATAAATGTCTTGAAGGTGAAAATCCAGCAGAGCTCTTTTGTATGGAAAGAAATATGAAGATTATTGGCAAGATTCCCTTTGACAATGAGCTTGGTTTATTGAATTCAAATGCAGAAATTGTAACCAGGAAAAGTAATAAATATAAGGAATTATTCTTAGAACTATTAGATACAGTGAAAAGGGAGGTGCAGCATGAAACAATTACTAATCCTTAGTGGGAAGGGTGGTACTGGGAAAACAACAATAGCCAGTGCATTTATTAAGCTTGCTAATGCTAAGGCTTATGCCGATTGTGATGTGGATGCACCTAATTTGCACCTAGTAGCTGGATGGGATTTCGAACCGGAAAGAACAGATTATTTCGGATTACCAATAGCGCAGATAAATCAACAGCTGTGTATTGAATGCGATAGATGCAGAGAAAACTGTCGATTTGACGCAATCACAAATATAGAAGGTTATAATGTGAATCCCTTTACTTGTGAAGGCTGTGGTGTTTGTGAATATGTTTGTCCTGTGGATGCCATACAGCTAAAGCCGGCTGCAGCTGGAGAATTGATGCTTTATTCTCATGAGAATAAAGTGTTTTCAACAGCGCAGCTTAAGATGGGAAGTGGTACATCTGGATTGCTTGTTACCGAGGTGAAAAAACAGATGAAGGAGTCAGCAGTTGATACTGAATTTGCCATTATTGATGGCTCTCCTGGTATAGGCTGTCCTGTCATAGCCTCTCTTAGCGGTGTAGATATGGTTTTGATTGTCGCAGAGCCTTCCATATCAGGCATATCCGATATGGAGCGAATTGTAAGTACAGCAGCAAAATTCGGAACCAAGACAGTCGTATGCATAAACAAATTTGACACAAACATTGAAAACACCGAGAAAATAAAGGAGTTTTGTGAAAAACATGACTTGACCTTCATTGGCAAGATACCATTTGACATTAAAGCGGTGGAAGCTATTAACAATGGTCAAACTATTGTGGATATAAAATGCGCATCAGGAACAGCAGTTAAAACTATATATGAAAGAGCAATGGAACTACTTTTTAACACGCCGTAGCATGAGAACTACTTTTTGACATGCCATAGCAAGAGAACTATTTTTTAACATATCGTTGCAAGAAATCTTCCACCTTTTAGACGGTGGGAGTATGTTACAGGAGGGTCAGCTAAGTAATGATTATTAAAGCCGTAGTGGAAAATACAAAGGCAATGTGCTATACCTGTCATTGCACTGGTTTAGAACCATATAAGAGATTAAAAGCTAATATGGTTGATAACATTGATTATTTATCAACAGGTAGTAAAATAGAAATATAAAAAACGAAGGAGCTAATATTTTATGAGCGAAAATTGCAATCAAAGCTGCAGCAGTTGTTCGGAGGACTGTGCAGAAAGAAAAGAACAAAAAACTGATTTCTCTGCAAAACTGCATGATATGAGTAGTGTGAAAAAGGTCATTGGTGTTGTTAGTGGTAAGGGAGGGGTTGGAAAGTCACTTGTTACTTCAATGCTTGCCGTTACCATGAATAGAATGGGTTATCATACTGCCATACTTGATGCAGATATAACAGGGCCTTCTATCCCTAAGACATTTGGTATTAGGCAAAAAGCCACAGGTAATGAATTTGGGATCTTTCCTGTGAAGACCAAAACAGGAATTGACATTATGTCAATCAATCTACTTTTAGAAAATGATACAGATCCAGTTGTTTGGAGAGGACCTATTATAGCTGGTACAGTTAAACAGTTTTGGACTGATGTAATCTGGAGTGATGTGGATTTTATGTTCATCGATATGCCTCCGGGCACTGGCGATGTTCCACTTACGGTATTTCAATCTATTGCTGTTGATGGGATTATAGTTGTAACATCACCACAGGAACTAGTATCTATGATTGTCTCAAAAGCAGTCAAAATGGCAGAGATGATGAAGATACCCATCATTGGTTTGGTGGAGAATATGTCATATTTTAAATGTCCTGATAACAACAAGGATTATCAGATATTTGGTGAAAGCCATATTGATGAAATTGCTGATAAACATGATTTGAAGGTTCTTGCGAAACTACCTATTAACCCGAAAATTTCAGCTGCTTGTGACAAGGGTATGATTGAGCTTTTCGAGGGCGATTGGCTTGAACCAGTTGCAAAAACATTAGAGAAAATGGAGGAAAAATAAATGATGAAAATTGCAGTAGCAACCGATAATAACAAGGTGACAGAGCACTTTGGACATTGTGAAGAATTTATGATTTTTGATACCGAAAAGAATGAAATCATCAACAGTGAAACCATCGCTAACCCTGGACATAGACCTGGATTTTTACCTAACTTTTTAAATGACATGGGTGTAAATGTAATTATTTCTGGTGGTATGGGTGGCGGAGCTATTGATATCTTCAATGAAAAGAATATTGAAGTTATTGTTGGCGCAAGCGGCGATGCTAAAGCAGCAGTAGAAGCTTACCTAAATGGGTCTTTAGAATCTACGGGTTCTGTTTGCCATGAACACTAGCATCATGATGAATGTGGTGAGTAGAATAATCTATGCTATAAAGGGATAAGAACAAAAAACTGTTTTTGAATAAGAATTGCGTCCATTTTGGGCGCTTTTTTGCCGACAAATATTGAAGTCAGAATATATATAATAGTAAACTTAAAAC
>DASRMZ010000271.1:0-3471 GCA_035647675.1 Thermoclostridium sp.
CTGAAGTATTAAATCGTCCTAAAGAACATTTATTTAATATAAATGAAGATGGTAAAATAACAAATGTTGTTGAAGAAGGTCGTGTAACAATCGACAGCGAAACTGCTTTTTTAGATATGAATATGAGCATCCTTAAGGTACCAATTCTAATAGATATTATTATGCGTGCAGAAGCAGATGATTTGAATGAAGACATTACAGATATTATAAATCACTATTTACTTGACTATTGTGTAAATAGCTATGAGTATAATGGTTATTTAGCAAATATCGAATCCATTAAAGACTATTATAATGCAAACATAGGCATGCTTAATGAAGAGAATTTTAACGAATTATTCCATGACAATCTACCTGTGATTACCAAAACACAAAGCGGAGTTCCTACTTATTTCTCGGAAAATGCCCATGTTAGACTAAGTCAATTTGCAACAGGTTGTGAAATCTATGGCTCTGTTGAAAAATCATTAATATTTCGTAAAGTTAGAATTGAGCAAGGAGCTAAAATAAAAGAATCAATCATTATGCAAGGCTCGAAAATAGGCGCTGGTGCAATAATAGAATATGCTATTTTAGATAAAAATGTTATAGTGGAGCCCGGTGTTAAAATAATAGGCACCCGTGATAATCCTATAGTTATTGGAAAAGATACTACTGTCCATGCCTACTTTTGGAACATTTGATATCTTAAAAAATTAACTTTCTACAGTAACTATTTTGCGACAGAACCGCTCGTAAATGGAGGTATATGTTTATGAAATTACTATTTGTTTCTTCTGAGGCAGCTCCTTTCTTTAAAACTGGCGGCTTAGGTGATGTAGCCTATGCCTTGCCTAAAGAACTTAAAAAGCAGGGTATTGATGTACGCGTAGCTTTGCCATACTACTTATCAATGCCCCAACAATATAAAGAAATGCTGCAGGATGTGCTTCATTTCCAAGTGCAAGTGGGTCATGAAAGCGTCTATGCCGGGGTTAAGACCTTGACACTTGAGGGGGTAAAGTATTATTTTATCGATAATTTACAATACTTTGACCGTCCTAATTTATACGGTTATCATGACGATGCTGAGCGATTTGCCTTTTTTGATATGGCTGTAATAGAAATGTTGGAACGGGTAAAGTTTATACCAAATGTAATTCATTGTAATGACTGGCAAACTGGTATGATCCCAGCACTGCTTGTGGATAAGTATCCTTGGATTAACGCATACCGCCATATACGCAAAGTCTTCACAATCCACAATATTCGTTTTCAAGGACAATATAATCCCATCGTGTTGAATACATTATTTGGTATTGGCTATAGCTCTTTTCACAATAATGGTGTGAAGCATTATGAAGATGTCAATTTCCTGAAGGCTGGCATTAACTACTCAGATATTGTTACAACCGTCTCCCCCACTTATGCACAAGAAATCCAAACACCTCAATTTGGTGAAGGTGTGGATGGTGTGCTACGCAATGCAAATTTGAAGCTTCATGGAATTATTAATGGCATAGATTATGAAGAAAACAACCCGGAAACTGATGTAAATATTCCTTTCCACTACTATATAAAAGATATGAAAGGCAAACTTGAAAATAAACTTCATTTACAATCTAAGCTTAATTTGCCACAGGACGAAAACATACCACTGATTGGAATTGTCTCCCGACTAACCGATCAAAAAGGGATGCAGCTTGTACAAACAATAGCCGAGGATTTGCTCACTACACGCAATATTCAAATTGTAATTCTTGGCACAGGTGATCAAGAATATGAAAACTCATTTCGCTATTTCGATTGGAAGTACAACAATCAGTTCAGAGCTATTATTGATTTTGATACAGCTTTAGCTCAACTAATATACGCCGGTGCAGATATATTTCTAATGCCATCAGCTTTTGAGCCATGTGGTCTATCACAAATGATTTCGCTACGCTATGGGACTTTACCCATTGTTCACGAAACTGGTGGGTTAAGTGATACAATTATGCCTTATAATAAATATACAGGTGAGGGAACGGGTTTTACATTTTATGATTTTAGCGGTTACACTCTTCTAAACACCATTTATCGTGCTTTGTATGTATACGAGAAAGAGCCTAAAAGATGGCAACAGCTTATAAAACAGGGCATGGAACAGGATTTTAGTTGGACGAAACCAGCAAAAGAATATATTGAAATTTACAACGATCTATTAGCAACTTAATGAATGCCCATATAGACCATTTTCGATGTAACATATTTTACGTACTGCTGCACAATTCATTGTGGTATGTATAAAAGTTCGACACCGCATATTGTATAGCTAATATTTATTTATATTACATCACAAAACCCTTATATATGTTAGGAGGACAAAATGAGTTTGACTATACCAGAATTTCAAAACGAATTTGCTCGCATTTTTAAAAATTTGTACGCTTTTAATGTTGAAGAGGGTTCATCAAAGGATCACTTTATGGCATTAGCACAATTTGTCCGAGCAAAATATAGTGAAAAATGGCGTGAAACAAAGCGTACATATTATGAAAAAAAAGAAAAACAAGTATATTATTTTTCAATGGAGTTTTTACCTGGAACTCAGTTAAAAAATAACCTGTTAAATATCGGAATAATTGATACCGTGAAAAAAGGACTACACCAAATGGGATTGGATTTTGAACAAATAGCAGCTAATGAAGTGGATCCCGCTTTAGGTAATGGTGGTTTAGGACGGTTAGCCTCATGTTTTATGGACTCAATGGCAGCAACAGGTATAGCCGGAAATGGTAATGGTATTCGTTATAGATATGGTTTATTTAAACAAAAGTTTGTAAATGGCTATCAGGTAGAACTGCCCGAAAACTGGCTGAGAAATGCCAACCCTTGGGACGTTCGACGTGAAGACCGTTCTGTGATTGTGCGATTTGGCGGCAATGTAAACTTAATAAGTGAAGGAAAGTACATTAGGGTTAATCATACAAATACAACTGATATTTTAGCAGTACCATATGATACTCCAATAATCGGATACCAAAACAGAATAGTAAATACATTACGGTTATGGTCTGCCGAAATCCCGTACGGTGACGAAGCAAAATTCCCAACGGAACAAGATCGTGATGCTGTAAAAGAGATTACCGAGGTTTTATATCCGGACGATTCGAACTATGAAGGGCGCTTATTACGCTTAAAACAGGAGTATTTCTTTGTAAGTGCAGGTGTTCAAAGCATCATTAGGTATTTTAAGTCGTTAAATTTGCCAATGGCGGATTTTGGAGAAAAAGTACAATTACATATTAATGATACTCATCCATCGTTGATAATCCCCGAACTAATGCGTATTTTCATGGATGAAGAGCGAATGTCATGGGAAGTTGCCTGGGAAATAACAAAAAAAGCAACCTCCTATACTAATCATACTGTTTTGCAAGAAGCAATGGAACGCTGGCCGCAAGCCATGATGCAGAACCTATTGCCACGGATTTATCAAATACTTAAGGA
>DASRMZ010000272.1:0-5383 GCA_035647675.1 Thermoclostridium sp.
TATGAGAATAGTGCAAGAAGCCGGTGTTGAAGTTAACTATCCTGACAAACAGCCTTTTATCGATAAAGTACAACCTTTAATTGATAAATATAGTGACAATGAGGTGATTTATAGTTATATAAAACGAATTCAAGCAGTAAAATAAAATAATCAGGTATGAAAGTTCGAGAAGTAATAGAAAAAGCTTTAGAGTGGCTGCTTGTTTTTTTAATGAGTGTTTTGGTGTTAGATGTGCTTTGGCAAGTTATAAGCCGATATATTTTGAGTTCACCAAGTAGTTACACCGATGAATTAGCTGGGTTTTTGTTGATTTGGGTAGGCCTTTTTGGTGCAGCTTATGTGGCTGGAAAGCGTGAGCATTTAGCCATTGACTTACTGCTTCAAAGAAGCTCTAAAAAAAGAAGGTTTTTACTCGAAATAACAATTAGTGTGATTGTGATTATGTTTGCTATTGCTGTAATGATTATTGGAGGTTCGTGGTTGGTTTACACTCGCTTTTTTCTTTCTGTGAAATCAGCAGCCTTAGGTTTGCCACTTGGAGTAGTTTATTTAGTGTTACCAATTAGCGGCTTATTGATAGTCTATTTCGATATTGACAATATATGCAATTTTATTAAAAATAATAGTGAAAACTAGTAATCATGGAGTATTTAGGAGTTCTTGTTCTTGTTCTTAGTTTTGTCATCTTGCTTATTATTGGTGTGCCTATAGCTTTTAGTATAGGTGTTTCGGGTATTTTAACTATGCTTGTAAGTATAGATATTATTCCTGCTCTGACAACTTTTTCACATCGAATGGCAACAGGGTTAGATAGTTTTGCATTGTTAGCAATTCCATTTTTTATTCTTGCTGGAAACATAATGAATAGAGGAGGAATTGCCATTCGGCTTATTGACTTCGCTCGTGTACTAGTAGGTGGAATTCCTGGAGGAGTTGCAGTAGTAAACGTACTTGCAAACATGCTTTTTGGAGCAATTTCAGGATCTGCTGTTGCATCAGCTTCTGCTATTGGCACTATCATGCAACCTGAAATGAAGAAAGAAGGATACTCAGAAAACTTTAGTGCAGCTGTTAATATTACTTCTGCTACTACTGGAATGTCAATTCCGCCCAGCAATATTCTTATTGTATATTCTTTGGCAAGTGGAGGAGTTTCAATTACCGCACTGTTTTTGGCTGGATACATTCCAGGTATTTTAACAGGAATAGGTATAATTATTACTGCCTTAACTATGCTAATATACAAAAAAGATGGAACTAAAGCTGCAATTAAAGGGTTGGGGTTTATAGCTTTAATTATTACTAGTTTATTACTACTTCTTAAAGGTATTATTTTTTCAAAAGCTACTTTTTCTGATGGTGTAAATAAAATAATGCTTATTATTTCGCTTTCTGTTTTTTGTGTTTGGTTTATTTTTAAAACTATTAAAAATAAAGAAAGAGCAGTTGAGGGAGCACGAAGATTATTAGATGCAATTCCAAGCTTGTTTATGCTTGTTATAGTAATTGGAGGAATATTGGCAGGTTTATTTACTGCCACAGAAGCCTCAGCAATAGCTGTGCTATATTCTCTAATTTTAGCTTTTATATATCGTGAAATATCATTTAAGGATTTACCAAATATAATTTTGCGATCTGTAAAAACTACTGGAATAGTAATGTTGTTGGTGGCTACTTCTTTAGCATTATCATGGATAATGGCATATGAAAATATACCACAAAATGTGAGTCGAAGTATAATTTCGCTTACAGACAACCCTTTTATGATAATGCTTCTAATCAATATTATTTTATTGATGGTGGGTGTTTTTATGGATATGACCCCAGCTGTATTGATTTTTACACCAATCTTTCTTCCTATTGTTACAGCATTGGGTATTGATCCAATACATTTCGGAATTATCATGGTGCTAAACCTTAGTGTAGGGCTTTGTACACCTCCAGTTGGTTCTGTGTTGTTTATAGGTTGTAGTGTGGCTAACCTGAGTATTGATAAAGTGATTAAACCCTTAATACCAATGTTTATATCTATGGTTGTGGTTTTACTATTAGTTACTTATATTCCAGAAATAGCATTATGGTTACCTAAAAGTCTTGGGTTTTAGAGGTAACGCGTATTCTAGTTTCCAAAAAAGATATGTCTAATTTAATATCGTCGCTATTTGAAGATGTAATTACGTAAATTATCACTTCATAGTTATTTTTTGATATTACTTTTGTAAATATACGGTTAAAAAATCATTAAAGTTAAAGATTATGTATGAATTATTTAATATTTCGGGTAAAGTTGTTGTCATTACTGGTGGAACAGGTGTTTTAGGTGCAGCTATGGTAGAATATCTAGCACAGCATGGGGCTAAGGTTGTTGTATTGGCGCGTAATAAAGAAAAGGGTGACAGGCTAATTAAAAAAGTACGTCATCAAGGAGGTGAGGCTATTTTCTTAGTTTCAGATGTGAATGACGAAAAAGTTCTTGAGCAAAATAAAGAGGATATTTTAACTCGCTACAAAAAAATAGATATACTTATCAATGGTGCTGGAGGTAATATGCCTGGAGCAACTATTGGACCAGATAAAACAATTTTTGACCTTAATATAGATGACTTCAAAACTGTTGTTGATTTAAACCTGTTTGGTACAGTTTTGCCCTCAATAGTGTTTGGTGCTCCTATGGCAGAAAAAAAAGAAGGATCAATCATTAATATATCCTCAGAAGCTTCTTTACGACCTCTTACGAGAGTGGTAGGTTATGGAGCATCCAAAGCAGCTGTAAATAACTTTACGAATTTTATGGCAACTGAACTAGCTACAAAATTTGGAGAAGGTTTGCGAGTTAATGCCATTGCTCCTGGTTTTTTTATTACAGAACAAAATCGCACATTATTAACACAAGAAGATGGTTCATTTACCGACCGAGGTAAAACAATCATTGCACATACTCCATTCGGTAGGTTTGGCAAGCCCGAGGAGTTGTTAGGCACCTTGCATTGGCTAGCAAGCGATGCATCCAAGTTTGTAACAGGCACGCTAACTGTTGTTGATGGAGGCTTTAATTCATTTTGTATTTAGATACAAAAAACTGACTATTCATTAATCTCATTTATATATAATATGACTTTGAAATTAAAACAAAACAGCAAATATTCATTATTAGTTCCCACAAGTATTGGTGTTCGTATTACTCCCGCTCACGGACAACCAGTTCATAGTAGTCATCTTTACGAAATGCATGTTACAAGTGCCGAAACAAATGTAGCAAGCATCTCTTCTTTTTTGGGTCTTCCAGTAAAAGTTCTAACTGCTTTTGTAAAAGATAGTCCTATTGCTCAGTTAATAAAGAGCAATTTAAAGAGCAGGCACATGGATTATGAGGGACCAGAAGTTGATCAAGGAAATCCTTGGGGATATCGTCACCAATTCAACATTGCAGACAGTGGTTATGGTACAAGAGGACCAAGAGTTCAAAACGATCGGGCAGGCGAAGTAGGCCGAACGCTCAATACAAAAGACTTCGATTTAGAGCGCATATTTGGTGAAGAAGGTGTACAAGTAGTTCATATGTCTGGTTTAATTGCTGCCTTATCTCCTGAAGCAAGTGAGTTTTGTGTGCAGATTGCACGTTTTGCTAAAAAGCATGGCACGCTTATATCATTTGATCTCAATCATCGTGCTACTTTTTGGGAAAACCGCGAGGAGGAGTTAAGAGGTGTATTTAATGAAATAGCATCTTTATCAGATATTTTAATTGGCAACGAAGAGGACTATCAGCTTTGTTTAGGCATAGAAGGTCCCGAAGCTGGTGGAGAAAACATTGAAGATACTTTAGATGGTTTTAAAGGCATGATTTTAAATGCTAAAAAAGCATATCCAAATGCTTCAGTTTTTGCTAACACCTTGCGTGAAGTAATAAGTGCAAATGAACATCTTTGGGGTGCAATTGTTTTTGAGAATGATAATTGGCATATTGTTAAACCTCGACCAATTGGCGTGATAGACAGAATTGGTGGAGGTGATGGTTTTGTAGGAGGTTTATTATATAGCATAATGAAAGAGTGGGAGCCTTCGAAATGGATTCAGTTTGCTTGGGCAACTGGTGCATTAGCTACCACTTTCTTAACTGACTACGCACAACCTGCCGATGAGCAAATGGTTTGGAATGTGTGGAGTGGAAATGCTCGTGTAACACGATAAAGATAATTATAAATATAAATAAGAAATAATGAAAAAATTAGCAGATATAGGATTAATAGGGTTAGCTGTAATGGGCGAGAATCTTGTTCTGAATATGGAGAACAAAGGCTATACAGTAGCGCTTTTTAATAGAACAGTTGAAAAAGTAGATGCCTTTGTAGAAGGCAGAGGAAAAGGAAAGAATTTTATTCCAACACATTCGCTTGAAGAGTTAGTTTCATCGCTTAGCAAACCACGAAAAGTGATGATGTTGGTGAAAGCCGGAAAACCTGTTGATGATTTTATCGATAGATTAATTCCTTTACTTGAGCCTAGTGATATTATTATTGATGGTGGTAACAGCCACTTCCCCGATACCATGCGCCGTACAAAATATGTAGAAAGCAAAGAGTTGCTTTTTGTAGGAACGGGTGTCTCGGGTGGTGAAGAGGGAGCTTTGCTCGGTCCTTCACTCATGCCAGGAGGCTCTAAAGAGGCATGGCCACATATAAAAGAGATATTTCAGTCGATAGCTGCAAAGGTTGACGATGGAGTTCCATGTTGCGATTGGGTAGGAGAGGATGGCGCAGGTCATTTTGTAAAAATGGTGCACAATGGTATTGAGTATGGCGATATGCAGGTAATCAATGAGGCATATCACTTGATGAAAGACCTATTGGGTATGGATGCATTTGAACAACACGAAGTGTTTAAAGAGTGGAACAAGGGTGAGTTAGATTCTTACTTAATTGAAATTACTGCGGATATATTAGCTTTTGAAGATGAAGATGGTGGTCCATTAGTTGAAAAGATATTGGATACAGCTGGTCAGAAAGGAACAGGAAAATGGACAGCTATAACTGCCCTCGATTTAGGCATTCCTCTTACTTTGATTGCCGAATCTGTTTATTCTCGTACACTATCGGCACAAAAAGATTTACGAGGCAAAGCCTCTAAGTATTTGTCGGGTACTAAATCTGCATTTAAGGGTGATAAGCAAGCTTTTATAAAAGATTTAGAACAAGCCGTGTTTGCTTCAAAACTTATCTCTTATGCACAAGGATACGACCTAATGATGGAAGCAGCCAGAGAGCACAACTGGCACTTAAATTATGGCGGAATTGCTCATATGTGGCGAGGTGGATGTATTATACGCTCTGCATTTTTGAAAGATATAAAAGAGGCATTTGACGATAATCCTAAATTGGAAAAC
>DASRMZ010000273.1:0-4701 GCA_035647675.1 Thermoclostridium sp.
ATGCTATCAAATTAGTGAATAGAGAAAGGATTGCAATGAAAAGGCTACATGAGCTGAATACCCATAAACCTGCACCGTTAACGGGTATGGATATGATGCTTGCACAATGGTTAAAGGGTTTCAACGTAGATAAGGAAGCCGGTATAGAACTTATTGAGAGATTAATTGCCGAAGTTGAGGAACGAATGGAAAAGGGCATTTATGCCTTCGATGAGAATGCCCCACGTATTTTGCTAACAGGGTGCCCCATTGGAAGCGGATCGGAAAAGGTGTTAAAAATCTTAGAGGAATCCGGGGCAAGTGTTGTAGCTTTAGAAAATTGTACAGGCTATAAAGGTTTAGATACATTAATAGATGAGACTAAGGATCCGATTACCGGCATTGCAGAAAAATATTTGTCCACATCCTGTTCCTGCATGACATACAACGAAGGAAGGTTAGACTTAATTAAAAGATTGGTAGAAGAATATAAGGTAGATGGTGTAGTAGATCTTACCTGGATAGCTTGCCATACGTATAATGTAGAATCATATACTGTGCGGAATTTTGTCAAGGATGAGCTTGGACTTCCGTTTTTACAGATAGAAACAGATTACTCCGATTCAGATGTAGGCCAAATTAAAGTCAGAACAGAGGCCTTTTTAGAGACCATGATAAGTGCAGTTACAGCCTAAATAGAAATATATACTTAATTAAGGAAGTGATTTAGTGATTAGCGTTGGAATAGATGTAGGCTCGGTAGCAGCAAAGGCCGCAGCCTATGATGGTGAAAAAATTCTTGTAACAGCACTTATGCCCACAGGCTGGAGCCCAAAAGAATCGGGCATACAGCTTTTAAAAAATATAATGAAAAAACTTAATATCACTGAAGATGATATCGGTATAATAATAGGAACCGGCTATGGGCGGGTATCCCTCCCCTTTGCAGATAAAAAAATTACGGAAATTACATGCCATGGCAGGGGAGCACATTATATAGACCCTGATATCAGAACGATTATAGACATTGGCGGACAAGACAGCAAAGTTATTAAAATAAACAAAAAAGGCAATGTTGTTGATTTTTTAATGAATGATAAATGTGCAGCCGGGACAGGAAGATTCTTACAAGTGATGTCAAATGCATTAGAAATAGATATTGATGAACTTTCACAGCTGGCATCGGAGGCAAAACCGGCTAATATTAATAGCATGTGTACAGTTTTTGCAGAATCTGAAGTTGTGAGCCTAATAGCAGAAGGAACCCCCAAAAATGCTATCGCATCCGGGCTCCTACATTCCGTATGCAATAAAACATATTCATTAATCGGAAAAATAGGTATAGAAGAAGTCGTATTTTTTTCCGGCGGAGTTTCCAGAAGCGAAAAAATGGGCAAACTTCTCAGCGAAAAATTAAAAGTAGAAGTTAAGTCTTCTGATGAATCTCAGTTTGTCGGAGCAATAGGTGCGGCAATAATTGGATACGGACAGATTAAGTAACAAACCCTTTTATTTAAGCGAAAACGATAACACTCCACAGATTCACATATATTCCCTAAAGGTAGGACATGGAGACATCGGATTATATTAAAATCTGATGTCTCACCTATCTTACTCATATGAGGTAAACAAAGCTTTCCTACTGTCTTTCATAGGCCTGGCAACAAGAAACAAAAATACCCAATTGTTAAATGAAGATAAAAATGAACATTTTGCGTAGGATTTAATACATTTATTAAAGTAGTTTATTAAAAATTATAAAAAAACGAATCAGAGGTATTGAAAAATACTACTTGATTTAAAGAGGGGGAATTTTAAATGAAAAAAAATTTGTTAATTGTTCTATGTTTATTACTTGTAAGCGTTTCAGTTATTACAGCCTGTTCTAATAATAAAACTGCATTAAACTCTGATAATAATGGCACTGATGTTGCTAACAAAAATGCAGATAATGAAAAAGAACTTGCTAATTTAAAAGTTGGATACATATATGTCAATCATCAAACACCTTTAATGTTAGCTGCAAGTAAAGGCAAAGAATTAAATGAAAAAGGTGTATATTTAAAGGAAATAATAGAAAAACAAAAGTATATATTAATGGATGGAGAGACACCTATAAGTAATATAGAGCTCATAGTAACTAAAAGCGGTTCTGAAACTATGACAATGACAGCCCAAGGGCATCTGGACATTTCTTTAGCTTCAAACACGGCCTTTATAACTTCAAGGGATCAAGAAAATGATGTAAAAATACTATGTCCAATACATACGGAAGGAATAGGACTTGTTGTAGATAAAAACTCTGATATTGAAAATTGGGAGGATTTTGAAAAACATATCAAAAAAAGTAATAAACCGGTAACAGTAGGTTTTCATTCTCCAACAAGTGCACCACTTATCTTGTTTGAGGCTGCTTTAACTGAAGCCGGAATATCCTATACCAAAAATCCTGAAGATCTAAAATCCGATATAATGCTTATGGACCTTAAAAGTACAAGTAATCTAATACCTGCATTAACCAGTAAACAGGTAGAAGCCTGGGTAGGGCCATCTCCATACCCGGAATTAGCAACCACAGAAGGTGTCGGTAAAATAATACTAGACATGAAACACCTTCCGCCTGAGGGCAAATGGTATGATTTCCCATGCTGTGTAGTTGGTTCCACTGAAAAGGTTTTGGCAACCTATCCGAATGAAGTAGAAAAATTTATAGAATTGCTTACTATTGCGGCTGATTATTCTGAGAAAAACCCACATATTGCTGCAGAAATAACTGCAGAATTTACAGGGGTATCTATCGAGGCCGCTGAAATGTCTACAATTAAATATACAACTGATCCAAGTGAATCTTGGATGGCCAATATGAAAATAACATATGATACATTAAAAACAACAAATAGCTTAAGTGGCAAACTAAAAGAAAAAAGTTTTGAAGATTCGAAGGAGGAAATATTTGATTTAAGCTTTATAAATAAAGTATTAAAAAAATAATATTATTTTTTTAAAAAAGTCTAAGCAGGGCTTATAAAATACAAGCCCTGTTTAAATTTTAAATATTGTAGAGGTGATTATATTATGGACAAGGTTAAGCGGTATGCTACATCAATGTTTCTGCCTATTTTATTCATTGTATTTTGGCAAATTTCTTCGATTAAAATAAGTAATCCTGTACTACTTCCTAAGGTTAACATTGTAACCAAACTTCTTATTAATCCTACTGACAATCTTTTAAGTATTGGATCCTTATTATCTAATACATTAATAAGTATATTCAGGGTAGCAATAGGTTATATTTTGGCAGCATTTGTAGCAATACCTATAGGCATGATTGTGGGATATTCCAAAAAATTGGACCATTTTTTATTGCCTTTTTTGGGTTTGTTTAAACCAATACCACCACTTGCTTGGGTTCCGTTAGTTTTGGCTTGGTTTGGTGTCTCCAGTCTTGCATCTATATTAGGTATAGAATTTGGCAAAACCTATATATTATTCAATAATATTAAACTATCCATGTTGTTCATAATATTTATAGGGTCTTTTTTCCCGATTTTAACAAACACCATATATGGAACCAGGAGTGTAAAAGTCACCTTAATTGATTCAGCATTAACAATGGGGGCAACAAAAAAGGATGTTTTTCTAAAGGTTATACTACCTGCTTCCCTTCCCCCTATTGTAACAGGTCTTCGAATAGGGCTTAGTGTTGCATGGATGTGTCTTGTATCAGCAGAAATGCTGCCCGGCAGTCTTGCAGGCGTTGGCTATCTTATTACCCATGCATATACGATTGCAAGAACAGATGTTGTAATAGCCGGCATGATAACAATAAGCGTTGTTGGAGGGTTACTTGATTTATCTTTTCAAAAAATGGAAGAAAAATTTTTCAAATGGCAAAGCATGGAAGGGTAGGATAAAAACTTGAATAAAGTAAACAAAATAATTGAAATAAAAGATTTGCATAAGATATTTATTACTGAAACAGGGCAGTGCGTACATGCACTCGAGAACATTAACATTGATATATATGAACAAGATTTTGTTTGTATAATAGGACCTAGTGGCTCTGGAAAATCTACTTTACTTCGTCTTATGGAAGGACTTATATTTCCAACGAAAGGAGATATTACTGTGGTAGGTAAACCTGTAACAGGACCCCTTCTACAGGCTGGAATGGTATTTCAAGCATATTCTCTAATGCCATGGAGAAATATTATAGACAATGTAGCATTTGGATTGGAATTAAGAAAAATTCCCAAACAGAAACGATATGAGATCTGTAAAAAGATACTAGATCGCTTTGGGCTTATAGATTTTTTATATAGCTTTCCTTATGAACTTTCCGGTGGTATGAAGCAAAGAGCCGCAATTGCGAGATCTATAGCTACATCCCCACTTATACTATTTATGGATGAACCTTTCGGCGCATTAGATGCTTACACTAGATTTCAAATGCAGGAAGATCTTATAAAATTTTGGCTAGAGGAAAAAAGAACAATTGTATTTGTTACACATAGTGTTGAAGAAGCTATTTTTCTTGGTACTAAAGTAATTTTAATGAGTCCAAGACCTGGTAAAATAATCAAAAGATATAATATAGATCTTCCATATCCACGTAATAGATTTAACACTAGTTTTGAAAATTATTTTAGAGACATAATGGATAATATGAATGCAGTAAATCTCGCACATGGTTAATTTTTTTCACTAAATTCAATGTTTGTC
>DASRMZ010000274.1:0-14259 GCA_035647675.1 Thermoclostridium sp.
TAATATAATTATTAATGTACCCTTTTGTAGAATAGCACATAATATCTAAAGCAATAAAATATAAAAAAAGTACACAATATAAGAGGTTTTGGAGGCATATATGAATTTGAAATATAAGCGGATTTTGCTTAAAATTAGTGGTGAAGCTCTATCCGGCGAACAGGGTTTTGGTTTGGAGCAGAATATTATAGGAGATATTTGTACAGCCATAAAGCAGGCTACTGATATGGGTGTAGAGATCGCAGTTGTTGTTGGAGGCGGAAATTTTTGGCGAGGACGCTTAGGAAAAGGCATGGATAGAACAACTGCAGACCATATGGGAATGCTTGCTACAGTTATAAATGCACTTGCTCTTGCCGATGCTCTTGAATCAAGAGGCATTCCTACGCGTGTTCAAACGGCAATTGATATGAGAAGAATTGCAGAACCATATATACGTGGACGCGCTGTAAGGCATCTTGAGAAAAAACGTATTGTTATATTTGCATGTGGAACTGGAAATCCATTCTTCACAACTGATACTGCAGCAGCGCTACGAGCAGCAGAAATAGATGCAGAGGCTATATTACTAGCTAAAAATATAGATGCGGTATACGATTCTGATCCGAAAATTAATTCAAATGCAACTAAAATAGATAGAATATCATATATTGAAATATTAAATCGTCAACTTGGTGTAATGGATTCAACAGCATCAACACTTTGTATGGACAATAATATCCCTGTTATTGTATTTGGTATTAAAGAACCTCAAAACATTGTTAAGGTTTTGTTAGGAGAAAATATTGGAACATATATTGCAAAGGAGGTATAGTCATGGACTACAAAGATTTAACTGACAGGATGAGCAAAAGTATATCAGTTTTTAAGGAAGACCTCTCTATTATACGCGCAGGTCGTGCAAATCCACGACTGTTAGACAAAGTTACAGTTGAGTATTACGGTACACCTACCCCTATAAATCAGGTTGCTAATGTTAGTATTCCTGAAGCAAGGCAAATTGTCATTCAGCCTTGGGATCCTAAAGTTCTACCTGATATTGAAAGAGCTATTCATGGTGCAAATCTGGGTTTGAATCCAAATAATGATGGTAAAATTATTCGATTATTGTTTCCACCATTGACTGAAGAGCGACGTGTAGAATTGACAAAGGAAGTTAAAAAGAGTGGGGAAAATTCAAAAATAGCCATTCGTCAAATTCGGCGTGATGGTATTGATCAGCATAAAAAAATGCAGAAAGCATCAGAAATAACAGAAGACGATTTAAAGACAGCGGAAAATGATATCCAGAAGATAACCGATGGATACATAAGCGACATCGATAAAATTGTAGAAGATAAAATAAAAGAGATAATGGAAGTTTAAATGGATGAACTATTGTTAACTGGAATGACGCTAAAAGAGGCAAGAGGTGTATTAAAGCAAAAAGGGATTATAGAATACAAAGTTGTTGTTACAAGTCCTCCACGCTCATCAGGCATGGAAGCAGAAGAGGATTTTAGAGTGTTATTAGTTTATCCAAACGATACACCGATGACTGTTCTTGTGTGTAAGCCATAGCTTAGTATGCTTCTGTTTCGTCGTTTGTAAATATCTAAGCTGCTATTATTAAAGCTTTTGTAGCTAATAAAAGAACAAATATCTTGCTATTTATATAGCTCGGTATTTGTTTTTTTTAATGAGATTAACAATAGTTGTCGGGAAATAGCAATAACTGCAAGTGATAATAGAGCATTTGCGATGTTATATATTTTGCATATCGCAGTACAATATATTGTGGTGTTCACTAGAGAATGCCACCACATATTGTACTGCTAATATTTATTAAGGTTACATCACAAAAGTCTTATATAAAAATGCGCTTTAAAAAAAGAAAATATCAGGAAATAATTAAATTTCGGAATTATATATCACACGCCATTTATGTAAAAAATCATTCTATTCAGACTTAAAGTAAGTAATAATAAATCTTTTTATTCGTAGAAAAAGTAATTTCAAGCAAAAAAATTATACAACATATCAAAAAACAGTATAAAAGGAATTTGCATGCGATAATATTTTATACTAACATTTGAGTTACTTTCTTATTATACACAAAATTAATATAATAAATATTTGTTAATATGGGATATGAAAGAGAAAACCAAATGATTGGAAAAATAGTAGGTGAAAAATACAAAATATCTGAAAAGCTTGGCGTTGGTGGTTCCAGTGAAGTCTATAAGGCTTACCATATTAGTTTAAAGACACCGTGGGCTCTAAAGGTAGTGTCTTGTTCAAATGGTCTTGTGGAAAACGAGCTATCAATACTAAAGGGCTTAAATCATTATGCTTTTCCAAGACTTGTCGATGTAATTACAGAAAATGATAAAAATATACTGGTTTTTGATTACTTTGAGGGATCGACATTACAAAACATATTGCGAAGTAGGGGGAAAATTAAAGCAAATATAGTTTATAAGTGGGCACTACAGATCCTTGATGCATTGTCTTATCTTCATAGTCAAAGTCCAGAACCAATTATATATAGGGATTTAAAACCCTCCAACTTAATTGTCTCAGAAGATGATAATATCAAGCTTATTGATTTTGGTACGGCAAGGCAATACAAGCAAGAGAGTATAGATGATACTGTTTATCTTGGAACCCCTGGGTATGCGGCACCTGAACAGTATGGGTTTGGACAAACAGATGTAAGGACAGATATATATAATTTTGGTATGACAATCACTCATTTGCTTACAGGAATTCATCCAATAAAATATGACATTAATCAGATCGAGAAGCTACTATCAGATACAGATACAAGTCAGCAATTTGCTTGGGTCATTTTAAAATGCATAGCAAAGGATCCTGAGCAACGGTTTTCAAATGTAGAAGAAATCAAAGATGCTATAAACTACCACCCTAAAAACACCAGCATAATGGGTAAAAGAACAATTTGTAGAAATGCTGTAGAAATAAGCGTTTCTGGCATTCAAAAGGGGGTTGGTGTGACACATTTCTGCATGCTATTCGGTATGTGGCTTAAAAATAAGGGCTTTAGAACAGCAATTGTTGAATACTATGAAAATAGCGATGCCAAAGAGCTTTGTACATTGTTAAACAAAGAGCAGCAGCTAAAAAAGAAAGGCTATTATCAAATAAAAGGATTAACCATATATCCGTCTTTAGGATTAGAGCAGTTAGATAGTTTCAACAGATCTCAGTATGACTATATATTAATTGACTATGGCGTACATGATGAGTATATTTCTGCATTGATACCAAGAAGTGATGTTAGACTTATTATGGCGCCTGGGGCAGATTGGAAATTAAACTATATCGATTCATTTACCAAAAAACACGCCGCAGTCTTTAAGTATCCCAATACATATTTGGCATTTCCAATGCAGGATAATAAATCTATTCATGTTATCAAAACATACTTTAGAGCCTTGAGTATACTTACTATTCCGTATGCAGTAAATCCCTGGAAAGCTAATTCTTTAGCAAATAAGGAAATAGAAATTATTTTTGAAAAATTGTTTAAAGCTAAATTTAGTACTAGCAGAAGAAGGTGATGGCGTGGCATTTTTTAGAAAGAAAAAAACCTTTTCCATTCTAATATTTGTATGTATACTCGTAGTTTTGCTTGGATTAACCTTTGTTTTTTATTACTTATATCAAACTAAGGTTCAGGAGGTAGTATCAGAATATGATGAAAAAATAGAGCGTCTAAACTTAGAGCTATACGCTCTTAAAAGGCAAGTTTTCGTACCTAAAAGTGATATTCCGTTTGGCAGCATTTTAAAAAAAGATATGTTTAATATGGTTGAAATGAATATAGATATTCCTCAAAAGGAACTCATTGATGAATCAGACATTGGTAAGATAAGTATTATTTCACTTAATTCAGGAATACCAGTTTTAAAAATGTCGGTGGCTGAAGAAGAACTAGCAAATGATTTACGCGAACAGGAATTCAACATGTTTTTAGTGCAAACCAACCAAAAGAGAGGGGATTATGTAGATGTACGTATAATCTTCCCTAATGGCGAGAATTATGTAGTCTTAAGCAAAAAGCAAATTATAGATCTAGCACTTAAAGAAAATATAGTTAGGCTTTGGCTAGATGAAACTGAAATACATAATATTAGCAGTGCAATAATAGATGCTTACATCCAAGAGGGTACAAAATTATACGTTACTACATATATTATGCCTGAGCTACAAGAGGCTGCAATACCGTTTTATGCAGCAAATGTAGATGTGTTAGACCTAATGCGCAATGACCCAAACATTGTTGAAAAAGCTTCAGATTTTTTGGCTAGACAAGTAAGGGCAACTCTTGAAGCAAATATAAAAGCAATTACAGAAGAAGATGCAGATAAGGTTACTACAGGTGTAAATGAAGAAATCTCTAAAAATGAAGAGATAGTTCAAACATTTCAATCTAATGATAAAATAATTAATTCACAGGAACCAAGTCAAGATGAAGCCGATGAATTCAGCTCACAAACTCAAGACACCAATTCGGAAGGAACAGAGTCATTTAATTAGTTTAATTATCTAATGCTTAATAAGAGGGATTCTTTGCAATAAGACAAACATTTATAAGAAGAATTCTTCAAAGAAACAGGCATTTTAAAAAAGGATGATCAAATATGTATAGTGATACTGTTATTGTAGTTGGCTTTGCAGGTTTTTGTAAATCTGATATCATTTTATATTTTTCAAGAATTCTTTATGTATTAGGAGAAAAGGTTGCCATTGTTGACAGATCTACTGAGCAACAGCTTAGATTTTATGTTCCAATAGCGCCATTTTCAGAGGATATGCTTGAGTATAGAGGGGTTGATATCTATCTTAGATGCAAAAACACTCCTTTAGGTGATATTCCAAAAAATAATTATTCAGTTGTGCTCATTGACTTTGGTATAAACCCCGAAACATATGAAGATTTAAGTCAAATCTCTACTCTTTTCATTATTACGGATTGTAACAAGCAACATACAGTACCTCTTTCCATGTGGCTAAGCAGCCAGACGGTATGTCCTGCTTCAATTAGAATCATTAGGGATATAGTCTCAGGGAAAATACGCCCACGTTATATAGACTCACTGCTTCAAGCAGGACAAGTAACACAAATAATTGCAAAATATGATTTTCCGCTCAATGAAGCAGAGTATTATAACAGGCTTTTAACCCAATATGATGATGTTTTTTCATTTACAAAGCTGTCAGCAGAGTTTAAAAACATGCTACTTGACTGCATTACAGAGATATTTAAAAAGGATAGAAAAACTGCTATGAAAGGCCTTAGAAGAGCACAGATAGGAGGATAACATGCAGGTGTCTTTTTGGAGCAATTACCACCAGCAAGGAACTACAAATAATATGGTTGCAACTGTATTGTTTATAGCACTTAAATACCGTCTACGTATACTAATGACACATAACCATTTTGACAGAAGCACGCTGGAATCAGCCTTTATTGATACATCCTATATCAAATATAGCATTTTGGATTTTTCCGATACGGGGATTGATGCATTAAGCCGATTTATAAAGTCTAATAAAGTACAAAAGGATGATATATCAAGCTATACCACAACGATACTAAAGGGCAGATTAGATCTTTTAGTGGGTACAAGGGGTAGTAATCAAGACATCTACCAAAACAATCTAAAGGAAACAATACCGTTAATTCTTCAAGCTGCAGGAGATTACTATGATCTTGTGTTTATTGATACAGCTCCTGGCAATAATGAAATATCGCAAAAAATAATTGAAAATTCAGACTTAGTTGTAATTAATACTAATCAAAATCCAAATACAATAAAGGTGTTGCTTGATAATTGTGACGACAATAAAGAAAAATTATTGTTTTTGTTAGGTCAATACGATTATAACTCAAGATACAATATTAAGAATTTAAAAAGGCGTTTCAATATTGAAAACATTTGTTCAATTCCATATTGCGTAGGCTTTGCAGATGCTTGCATTGACAGCAAAATAGTTGACTTCTTTATTAGAAACATAGATATAGACAAAAATGATGTTTACAATTGCTTTTTCACAGGCGTAGAACAGACTGCGCAATCAATATTAACCATACTTGGTATAAACGAAAGTAAAAAGAACTTGGCAGGTGGATGATAATGAATGAAATACTAATAGCACTGATTATAGTATCATTATTTATACTTATAGTTATATATATAAAGGGAAGTAAGGTAAATATAAATATTAGTATCGAAGAAGATAATCGATATTCCATCGATTCCATACTTCTTTTTATTAAAGAAGCGTTTAATAAAATATTAAAGACCAACCTGTATGAAATGAATATAACCAAAGAAGAGTTCGAGAAGCGAATTCACAACAAAAGCCAGCTAAGAAAAGCCCTTAAACACTGTACATACGGTGATATAAACTCTAAAAACTATGTGAAGGATTTTATAAAGGATTTTCTTGTAAAATCATATAGCATCAATGAAGAAAATATCGATAATATAATTTGCTTTAGCAATCCGAAAAAGCTAAGTATACAGGATAAATTTGAGATACTTCTTTATGTATACAAGAAAAAGCATGGCTATAGGGCATTGGAGATGTTAATAATAGAAAACAAGCTAGATTGCCCAATAGAATCGGATGAAGGTATATCATATGCCATATTCACTGAGCAAATTGATAGTATCTTCGCTAAAGAAAAGCCATTGTGCAAGTTTGAAGATAAACTAAATATCCTTTCCCAAAGGCTATATCAATTATATAAAGGCTTTGGGGCCATTGATGAAATAAGAGATATGCGTATAGACGGTGTATCGGGTGGCGTATCTGGAATACCGCCATCCTTCCAAGAAGAGATTGATATTACCGTTAGTCTTTCTATGGTATCTCAGCTTCCATCAAATTATGATTCTGTTTGGCTTTTTTTTAAGGGCAAAACAATTCATCTTTCATTTTTAAGCTTTGGTTCAGAATCTGAATTGATCCGAGTTTGCAAAAATATATACCGATACAATTATCCCGGCCAGTTAAGTGAAAGCAATGGCTATAAGGTCAATGAAATGAAGGATGGAAGTAGAGTTGTTGTTGTAAGACCCCCTTTTTCAGAATCTTGGGCATTTTTTGTAAGAAAGTTTGATAGTATAGACAAAGTCGAGGTGGAAGAGCTTATTACCGATAGTGAAAAGGAAATCCCAATAGGTTTGATTAAATGGTTGATAAAAGGATGCAGAGTAACTGCTATAACGGGTTCTCAAGGCACGGGTAAAACGACACTTCTTATGGCGATAATAAAATACATAAGTCCAGCGTTTACTTTGAGAATACAAGAAATGGCTTTTGAGCTACATCTTCGTAGAGTATACCCTGATAGGAATGTTCTAACATTTCGCGAAACAACAACGGTATCAAGCCAGGAAGGGCTGGATCTTCAGAAGAAAACTGATGGTACAGTAAACATTCTCGGTGAAGTAGCAAGTGCACCCGTTAGCTCCTTAATGATTCAAATGTCACAGGTTGCAAGCTTGTTTACTTTATTTACCCATCATGCCAAAACAACGGTGGATTTAGTCAAAGCATTAAGAAACAATCTTTTGCAAACTGGTGTGTTTACCAATGAAAAAATAGCTGAGCAACAAATTTCCGAAGTAATCAACTTTGACATTCATATGAGCAAAGATATTGCAGGTCACAGGTATATTGAAAGAATTACTGAGATTATCCCTGTGGAAAGCTGTGATTACCCTGAAATAATTTCAAATACCAGTACCAACTCATTTAATGAATTTTTTAATGTAGCAAGAGAGTATTTTATACGTATGACAGATCGTAAAATATTCGAAACATGTGATCTCGTAGTTTATGACAACGGTGTATATAGGGCATGTAAGCCACCAAGCAACGCACAGATGGATGCTATGATAAAGAATTTAACCATCACAGAGCAAGCAGAGCTTAGCGCATATTTGGACAAGTACTTTCCAAGGGGTGAGGCTTCATGAATCAAGATACCATGTTAATTATATTAACCGCCGCACTTGTATTAACATTTATAGTAGCTATAGTAGCCTATAGTCTATTATTAAAGTTTAATAAAAAGAATAATCTACAAGTAAATCTAAGGATGAAAAAAGACTTTCTATATACAGCTTATGGAATGGCGATAAAACTTCCTCCCTTAAAAAAGTATATGGCACGAATTAGAAAAAGGATTGAAATATTAGACCTATCAGATGAATGGACAATAAGTAGAAAGACCATGAAATTTACATTGGTTTCACTTGGGGGCTCTGCACTGCTGCTAATTATTTTACTTACTTTAAGTGAAACCTTATATTTTGTCTTTATTTCTATACTTACAGTATATATGCTGCATAATCAAATTATAAAAATGCTGGTGGACAAGCTTGATAATAAGCTGCTAAAACAGTTTGAGATATTTCTTGGAGATGTACGACACCATTATCATGAGCATGGAATGATTGACGAGGCTATTTATGACAGTATTGATGAGTCGGGATATGAGATGTCTTTACATGCAAACAAAATGTATGAGGTCCTAACCGATAGCAACATTGATGATAGTATTGAAAAATTCAATGAATATGTACCAAATAAATTTATGAGAACATTTATCGCAATGAGCTATCTAGTACAACGTTTTGGTGATAAAGCTATAGAAGGGAAATCTATTTATTTAAGCAATCTAAACTATCTAAAACAAGAAATTAATATGGAATTATTGAGAAGAGAAAAACTGGGGTATATGTTCCAAAGCCTATCGATAATAGCTGTCTTACCCATATTTACATTAAACCCTTTGAAAAATTGGGCAGTTAACAATATACCTGAATTATATGAGTATTATGACGGCTCTTACGGTTTCATTGTAGTAGTTTTATTGTTTGCATTTGTTATTTTAGCATATCAATTGATTGGTAAACTACAATCAAATACAGAATATGCACCAGTGAGCAATAAAATGTACAAAGCATTATTAAAGATACCTTTACTAAGATATATAACCGAATCGGTGCTTCAAAGAAAGTACTCAAAGTCCTTGAAATATGAAAGATTATTACGAAAAACAAGTGCCAAAATGAGTATAAATGAGTTTATTTTAAAGCAAATCGTATATGCGCTTCTTGCATTTGTACTGTGTAATGGAATTTTCATAAATGTTAATTTAATTGTTAGGCACAATGTTCTTCATTCATCATTAAATTTAAAAATGGCGGACAATGACAATAATATTGATAAGGCTGCTGAGCTTAAAATAGTTGAAAATGATAGAAAGTACATTAAAGAATTTAAAAATAAAAAAGTAACATTTCTGATGCTGGAAGAAAAACTAATTCTGGATGGAGAATACAGCAACTCAAACCAAGCAGCTATAGCTGCAAAACGAATTATAGATAAGATTGAAACATACAATGCTCACAGCTATAAGTGGTGGGAATTATTAATATGTGTTGTATTTGCTACTGTTTCTTATAACATCCCGTACTGGATGTTGTTATTTCGTGAGCGCATATTAAAAATGAGCATGGAGGATGAAGTGAAGCAGTTCCATACTATAATCCTTATGCTAATGCATATTGAAAGAATTCATGTCGAGGATATTTTAAGTTGGATGGAACAATTTGCAGATATATTTAAACTATCTATACAAAAATGTATCAATAGCTTTGAATATGGAGACAGACAAGCAATGGAACAACTAATTATAGATGAACCATATGCGCCATTTGTCAGGATAATAGAAAACTTATTATCTGCAGCAGACAAAATAACCATAGAACAAGCCTTTGACGAACTTAGAATAGAAAGAGAGTACTACCAGGAAAAAAGGAAGCAGGATAATGAAATAATGGTGAACAAAAAAGGAATGTGGGGTAAATTAATTGCCTTTATTCCAATGGGAGCTACTATTTTTCTTTATATCTTAATTCCATTTATTTTGATTAGCACAAAAAAACTAATGAATTTTTCAGAAGAAATAAAAAGCATAATATAAATTTAATTTTGGAAGGAGAAATTGTTATGGAGAACTCATTAAAAGCTGTTTTAATTGGTGCGGGGGTTGTTATTACCTTAATAGTGGTGTCCATTGGCTTTATGCTAATGCGTTCTGGGCAAAATACTGCACTTGCCACTATAGGCAAGCTAGATCAACTAAATGTAGATATGACAGAATCACAGTATACGATGTATGACGGCTTAGAAGTAAGTGGAAGCGAGGTTGTAAATATCATTAGAAAATTTGAGGATGAGTATATTGGAGTGAAGGTAGAAACAAAAAAAGATACAAGTGGTAAATGGTATATCAACAATGTAAATATAGCAAGTAAAAAAATTAATGAAGGTGGAACAAAAAGTGAAGTGTCTGAAGCAATTGATGAAACAAAGAAAAATTATGTAAATCCAAATGGTGTATTTAAGGGGAAGCTTTATCGCGATGAAAATGCGACTATTGTTGGCCTGGTTTTTACCCAGCAATAACACAGCGAGGCAGTTATTATGTGTGAATGTTTTCCTTATATTGCACAGCTATATCTCTCTGACTACACGTGAACAGTAGCTATATACAACTTTTATTTATTGAAATTTTTTAGGTGGTGAGTACTGATGGAAGAGAATTTATCTAAGACTCTATCTGCTTTTAGTATTGTGTTTTTTATAATACTTGCTATTTCACTTTTCTTTATGCTATATGATAAAAACATTGAAACAATGAACATAGTGAATGTAAACCTCTCCAACAGAGGGGCAGTATACCAAACTAAGAGCAACCAAATGGCTGCTGATATAGTTTCAGGAGCAGTAATAACCGGTAGTATTAAAAATGGTCTTGAAACAGATATATTAGTTGATGGTATGAGCGTAAACAAATCCACAAGTCCTGACATCTTTGATTTTAGTGTTATAGACAATGATGCAATGTATTCATCGGAATATATATTTAATAAATTGGGCGAAATAACATTGGTTAAATATTTGAAAAGATAGAGGGGAGAAGGAATGTCTGAAACGCTTAGTAAAATAATAGCATTGATTATTTCATTGGTTTTATTGTTCATTTTCCCTATTGAAAACATGTTAACACGACAGGATGATATTTCAAAGGTAGTGGTATTAAGTGAAACAGCGGAATTTGTAGATTCAGTAAGGAACTTAGGTTACATAACGCCACTTATGTATAGTCAATATACTCAAGCCCTATCTACAACGGGCAATATATATGAAATAACAATGGAGCACAAGCATTACAGCATTGATCCTGTTTATTTAGATCCTGTTGACATGACATCATTTCAACAGGACTACAGTAAGAATTGCAACTGTACTTATACTAAAGATATTATGTCAACATTATTTCCTGACATTCCGATTACGGAAAATAATAATTATTACTTTCTATCAAAGGGCGACATTTTTTCGGTGAACGTTAATAATAAAAATAAAACAGCTGCAACGAAGGTACAACAAATGCTATTAATGTCACATTTGCCGGTAAACCGTATTATAGTTACTTATGGAGGGATGGTAAGGGATGAAGATTACTGATATTGCCATAATATTTGTGATAATAACATTACCATTTTTATTATTGCTTAGAATTAAATCAGAGAATCTCCACAGTGTAGAGTATAAAAGCATATTACTAAATAAGTACCTAGATACAGCAGTAGAGGATGCAACAGATGCCATGATCATACGTGGGGAAAATGATAAAGTGGCAATCTCACGTGATAAAGCATTAAATGTTTTTTTTGATACGCTATACACGAATTTAAATTTGGCAGATAATGAAATTTCAAAATACACATTACAAGGATATATTCCAGTTATTGTGCTTATA
This sequence comes from Thermoclostridium sp., assembly GCA_035647675.1. GTDB lineage: Bacteria > Bacillota > Clostridia > DSM-8532 > DSM-8532 > Thermoclostridium. The sequence continues at coordinate 11,858 of DASRMZ010000274.1, forward strand.
GATTATGACGGATTTTGGATTTATTCCATGGAAGCATACAAAAATGATGCTGGTGAAGAAATTGGAGAAATGATATGGAAACCAAAAAAGTCCTTTGCATATGAACAGGAGGGCTTTGTATTTCTTTTTACATTAGACGATTATGTTCAGGTGTTTGATATAAAAAACAATAAGTTTTTTGAAGGCAAACTCGAAGCAGTCAAGGCATATCTACCAAACAGTGAGCTTTTACAGGATGAAGCATTATTTGAGCAAGTTAGAAAAAGAACAATTGTTGAATGTATTAAAAATGATGTAAATACCGAAATAAACGAGCACAATAAATTTGCTAGGCTTTTTGGTATTACATACAATTTCATTCCCCCTGTAATATCAAATGACGATTGGCAAAACAATATAGAAGACATTGGTATTTTGTCATTTACTCAAGGGATTCCAATTGGTTTATCTGGAGAACGATATAATAGCTATGCATTAGGTGCTGCAAGAGTTGTAAGGAAAGAGCACTATTTCATACAGCAAAGTGACAATGGCCTTTATTACTATCATCGTGAACAATGCCCACTTGTTACATCTAAAGGACAGATATATGATAGTCGCCAGCAATGTGCTATTAAGGGTGCTTTTCCGTGTAAGAGTTGTAAGCCATAGCAGGGGAAAGTCCATATTGTACAGCCAACCACCACCGAATCTACATAGTAAAGTCCTTATCTGGAATTCATTTCAAGCTTAAAATGCAAAACTTGACAAAAAAACAGAAAAAGCATTGATAAACAAAGCGTCTGAATATATAATAAAGGTAAATTATAGAACATTGGTTTTGATTTTTGGATAGACCTATTTATTTAAGTCTAAATTGCCGATTTATATTAAAGAGGTTGAAAGAGAATATATAACACAATAATTCCGTTTCATACCGTAGAGAGAATTTTGCTATGTTGCATTACAAAAGCCTTATATAGAACCACAGGATAAAATATAAAAAGTAACTTCTAAAAACAAGTTAATTTGAATAAGCATAACATGAGATGAATTTAATTTAGATACGAAAGACGGAGAGGAGTGGGGTGTATCCATGCCCGTAAGTTATATGGAGAATAATTACACTAGCTTATCTGGAACAATCTTATCAAAACCTGAGTTTAATCATGAAATCTATGGCGAGGGGTTTTATATTATTACGGTTGAGGTACCAAGACTTAGTGATACATATGATTATATTCCTGTCATGTTTTCAGAAAGGCTTTTACCTCTGGAGATATTAGAAGAAGGTAAAGTGGTAACAATAGAAGGGCAATTTAGAAGCTACAATAACTATAGTAGTGATTCAAAACACAAACTTTTGTTATTGGTATTTGCCCGAGATATTGCTATCATTGATTCCTACGAAGATGTAAAAGTACCAAACAGCATCTACTTAAATGGTTTTATATGCAAAAAGCCAATTTATAGAACCACACCATTTGGTCGTGAAATTGCAGATATACTTATTGCAGTTAATCGGGCGTACAATAAATCTGACTACATACCATGTATAGCATGGGGACGTAATGCTCGTTTTGCCAGTCACTTACAGGTGGGCGACAACATTAAGGTATGGGGAAGAGTACAAAGTAGAAAATATCAGAAAAAGTTTTCTGAAAATAATGTTGAGGAACGTACAGCCTTTGAAATATCCATTTCAAAGATGGAGATTAATCAAGACAAAAACAATGCACGAACTGATAATGAAGAAGAGGAAGAATAAAATACTGTAGGCTTTTGCGATGTAACCTTTAAATTTTAACTGGGCAATATATAAGGGCAAACTTAAATGCAATACCACAATATATTATACAGTGATACGCAAAATATAAACTTCGCAAAATGCTCAATGTTTGGAGGGGGAGGTTTTCTATGATAAAGGTTTTATATGGAACAAAAGGTGTTGGAAAGACAAGATACTTAGTTGAAGATGTTCATAGTATAGTAAAGGACAGTAAAGGTACTATCGTTTTTATCGATGCGAGTGATGAATTAGTTACTAAACTTAAACATGAAGTGCGATTTGTCAATATTTCTGATTTTCCTGTGCATAACAGTTGTTCGTTTTATGGGTTTATCGGTGGTTTAGTAGCTGCGAATTACGATATTGTAGCTATTTATGTAGATAGATTGGATTTAATAGTAGGGGAAAACCCCGATTATGAAAACTTCTTTGATAAAATAAAGCAAATTAATAATAGCTTTAATATAAGGTTTGTGTTTTCAACTAGCGGAAACATAAAGGATATTCCTGATTATGTGATTAAAGAGTACGCCTTATAATATTTTTAATTGAATAATTAACTTAACTACCAAAGAGCTACTTTTGTTAGCTCTTTTTATATGTAGAGAAGGCAGCATGGGCTTCGAAGCATTAC
>DASRMZ010000275.1:0-2461 GCA_035647675.1 Thermoclostridium sp.
GTATTGATAATCATTTTACATACTATATTTGGAGTTTTTAAGAATTCTTAAATTTATAAAAAAGATTTCTGTAATATAAACTTAACATTTCCATTTACTCAAACATTGGTCGTTTTTTTCGTAAAGATATACTTAAAACAATACCCATCGCAATTAGATTTGTAGATACAGAACTGACTCCATAGCTTATAAACGGTAACGGAATACCTGTAACAGGCAATAGACCTATGTTCATACCTATGTTTTCCATGAAATGGGCAAAAAGCATTGCTACAATACCCATAACAATAAATGAACCATATTTGTCCCTAGCATACCATGCAACATATATACATCTTGCAAAAAGAACAAGAAATAGAACTATTAAAATTGCTGCGCCTACAAACCCAAACTCTTCAGCAACGACAGAAAAGATAAAGTCGGTATGAGCAAAAGGAACATTTTCTGCTGCAAGTCCCTTACCCCAACCTCTGCCCCATAATTGTCCTGAGCCGGCATATTGTATTGCTCTTCTTACCTGATAGTTACTACCTAATGGATCTGCGTCCTTATTAAAGAAACTGAAAAATCTATTCTTTATATGGTTTGGTAGAAGTAAATCATACAATCCTGAATAGTAAAAGCTAGCTGCTGAGACAATTGCAGCTCCTAATGAAATAAATATGTATTTATACGGTATCCCTGCAAAGAAAGCCATACAAAGGAAAATAAAAATATATACCAAGCCTGTACCTACGTCAGGTTGCTTAAATATAAGCAATATGGGTAATGAAATCAATATGATTAATTTTAAATAGTTATACTTGCCCGTATTAGAAACAATATGCTCTAAATATAGAGCGGCAATAAGTATAAAGGTTATTTTCCCTATTTCAGAAGGTTGATATGATACACGCCCCAATATAAACCAACCTTGAGTACCTGTTTCCTCTGCACCTTGCCCTATTATGAGAACAAGAAATAAAAGAAATAACGAAAACAAATAAGCAGGAAAGCCAAGCATTTTTAAGTCCTTATAATCAATAAGGCTTAATATAATCATGGCTACAGTTCCTGCTACAATACCAATGCTTTGCTTTACTAAATAGCTTTGAGTGCCTAATTGTTGGGAAACGCTAGCAATCACTATTATTCCATAAGCATTTAAAGCAGCTACAAGTGTAACCATAAACCAATCATAATGTTTTATTTTATTTAGCCCTTGGCTTTTTTCAACATGAAGCATCAATTAACCTCCACGACTACAATGATAGCCTCTACATTCTTTACTCTTCCGCTGGAGTTGACTCTTCAGTGGGTTCACCTTCACCAGCACTCATTACCTCATCTGACTTTTCAGAGAATTCAATTTCATCAGAACTTTCTGTGGATTCAGCTTCATCAGAGCTTTCTGTAGGTTCAATTTCATCAGAATTCTCGTTCTCTATATGCTCCTCAAGGGTAGTGGCTTTAGTGGGCGAGGATTGGCTTTCAATATCTTGTAAAATCTCTCTATAAATACTTGAATCTGCGCCTTCACCAGCCTGTTCATCTATACCCTCTTTTTTGCGGCTACGTCTTACTATGATAATAACTCCAAATGCGATTACAAAAATAAGTCCAATTATTCGGTTAATGTTTACAGTCCCCACCTTTAGGTCAAAGCGCATGCTGTCTATTACAAACCTTGCCAATCCGTACGAAATCATGTAGAGAGAAAAGACTTCTCCATCCATCTTTTTTCGTTTTCTAAAGGATAAGAGCACCACAAATGCTATTAGATTCCACAGCGACTCGTATAGGAAAAGCGGGTGAACTGGTAAATTAGCAGCCATACCAGGAAAGTCTTCTGGGAACCTTGTAATGGTATTTCGAATAACATCTCCAGTCATAGCCCAAGGTAGATTTGTATTTGGACCGAAAAGCTCCTGATTTACAAAGTTGCCCCATCTTCCTATAGCTTGACCAAAGGCAAAATACACCACAAGATGATCAAGTATTTTTAGTGCACTTATCTTTCTTTTTCGGCAGAATAAATAAATTGTAATAATCCCACCAATTATGCCTCCATATATAGCTAGCCCGCCAGTCCAAATCTTGTAAACATCGCCTAAATTGTTTCTAAAGCTATTCCAGTTCACAAGGACGTAAAAAGCTCTTGCACATATAATACCTACCAATGAAGTTATTAGTATGAGATCTACAAGGTCATCTTGTATGATGCCATACTTATCACTGTCTTTGAGTGCACCAATTATGATAACCAGGAACGCTAGTGCAGTTATAATGCCATACCAATAAACCTCTAATGTGCCGATTTTAAAAGCCACTGGATTAATAGCAAAATCCAGCCCTAAATTTGGAAAACTAATATTATGCATATCTCGCCTCACCTCTTATACAAGTCAATATGTTAACTATTATGTGTAATTAAAGGGCCAGTTATTTTAATGCAATAGCAACATATAGCTTGTATATATTA
>DASRMZ010000276.1:0-2196 GCA_035647675.1 Thermoclostridium sp.
ATCATCTAAAGAATTTTCAATTGGAATTATGTTATCTTTCAGCCTTATGTCACTAGGAGTTATAGGTGTAAAGTTGTTAGTTACCCAACTTTCAGTAGCAACTTTATTGCTCCCCATATTTATAATACCACTAACATCCAATGAAGAAAGTGTGCCTTTTTGAGCAGTTACATTTCCTGTAAATAAGCCATTCCCTACTACGTGTAGCCTTTCTGTTGCAGGTGCATCCCCTGGCAATCCTATGCCTACATTACCCCCACTAGGCTGCAACTGTATATCGTATGTTGCCACATTACCATCAGTCCTTCCCCCTTGTATCCAACTTCTACCAGTTCCAGAAACCCCGAATAATAGACCATATTGACCACTTGAATTTAATACATTCAAAGAAGTATTTACACTAGAACCTAGTGTAGGAGCATTAGCATTTTTAAGACTTCTTATCATCGTAGTCCTTCTAAAATCCCAATATCCTGTTATAACTTCATCTACATTCTTCCTCGTATATTGACTCGCCAATTGTCCCCCTAACCTTGCACTATTGAATGCCGTTGCTTCTGTTTCTACCCACGTTTTTCGAGCGTAAACGCCTAAGTCGACCGAATTGCCACCCGAAATAAAGAGTTCATCAGCTAGCAAGTCTAACGTTTGAGGTATGCCACCTCCTGAACCTCCTGAAGACCCACCCCCCGAAACACTCCCTATCGAACTAATCCCATCACCATCACCACCGCCAAAGTAGCTGAAAATGAAGTCACGCCTTTGAAGTGAACCATATGCAATCTGCTGTAATTCAACCTCTACTGTTGACCTTAAAAAGTCAAACGCCGCTGCTACAATTACATATTTTTCACCTGCGCAATTCGTGACTACTGCCAATGGATCGAACGTTTTCGCATCTATAACGGCACTTAGAACGTTATGAGCCACGCCAAACATACGTGACATTTGCCTTGTTACGTGCTGTAAAATTGGCAATTCTCCAGCGGTTGGGTCGGTTGCGGTTGTCCATTCGGTTGTTGATGAGTATGTACTACCAACAACTGTTTTTAATGATGATTTATCATTATCTCGGTATGGGTAGAAATACCCATTTAAACCCATCGTAATATAATCTCCGAAAATTGTAGTATCTGGATCACTCTTTTTTGAGAAATTGCCTAACTGATCAGTACGGTAAAGAATGCCTTTCCCAAAATCAGAACTCTCTGGAAAAATTATTTTCACACTCCTTATTGCTGCCATTCGATTTGTTGGAGAGCCTACCCGTGTCACACCTAAAACATAGACTGCAATTTTATATTTTGATGGGTCTTTTCCCCTCCCTACTCTGACATTCGTTTCAATTGTTGTGATATCCTCCACCCCATACCCCTGACCCCTTATGCTTTTTTGGATATAGTTAATATCAATTGTGGAAAAGAACGGCTCCCAGTCTAAATTATTAGCTAAATAGGCATCAACAGCACCATCATAAAAACGTACAACAGCAAAATGAGCAATAGATTGATGTACACTTTTTGAATTTATTTCAATTGTCATCAACACATTATCACCTCTTGATGTCCCAGTATCTTCTAATGGAACTTTAATATCTACGGACTTTAAATAAGGTGTTCCACTTAATGAAGTGGCACCACTATTGAATACATTCCTGTTTATAAGTTGATTTTGGTTCGTTGCTTGTCCAAAAACGGCGGGTGCTGTTGCTGTAGCAAAGGAGAAATCTCTATTGTCGAAATTAGTAACAAAAAGTGGTGAACCTCCTTTTGTCCAATTGCTATCGTTATTTTTAAACGAATTATTTGTTGGCAATTCCCTATTGCCACCAAACTCTTGAAACGCTCCTACACTTGCTAAAACTGGCTGTATCGTTCTTTTTGCCCCTTGGTAGACTTCATTAAAGTTCAAAGTTGGTGCAACCGCTTCGTGCTGTATTTTGTTATAAATTCTCCATTGCCCTTTACGCTGTCTGATGGTTGAATTTGTTAAGACTAAAATCGAACGCAATACATCAAAACAGGAAATTTTTTTCCCCTTGTCATCTTCCAACCTTTCAGAAAGTGCGAGCGCATCCATCACTGAGAATGGCATTCCCATTGCCATCTGGAAGTCAACCGTGACAACCAAGGGTAATGCCAACCCAGTTTTTTCAAGACACGCCTCTGCTAAATGTCTTAATGCAATATATTCACT
>DASRMZ010000277.1:0-13369 GCA_035647675.1 Thermoclostridium sp.
ATACACAACAGTGCAGCAATGGTGATAGGCAGAAGAAGCTATGGATTTAAAGAAAAAGTCCCCAAACCCATTAAAGATAAGCTGATAGAAGACAAAATAAAATTTAATAAGAAAACCGAATGGGGACGATGGAGTGAAATAAACAAAATAACAAACAAAATACTGGATAGAAAGGAAGGTGAAAAACCCGGTTTGTGGTTAAAGGATAGAAAACAAATACTTGGATTAGTAAATTAGTATTAACTTTAATATAAATCAATCTCCAAAGTACACTGAGTTGAAAGGCTTTGGGGATACATAAATATTAGGAGTGGCTAACAGCCACAGTCTTGTAGGACTTGATAATAAAAAGGTTATCAAGGCAATACAGGGTTTTAATATGAAAGTATTGATCCGAGTGGTTGAATCCTGTGACACCACCACCTTATTATACATAATAAGGCGAAAAACCTAGATATATAATTGTCTAGGTTTTAGAAACCAGGGTACATACATGAGTTTAAGTGTGCAAAGCGATTTTTTAGCGAATGTAAATCGTATGTTTGACAACCACCCGATTAATAAGAATGGTATTGATGAATCCCAAAGAGAAAAATTTATCAATCGTGCCACTGCACTAAGAGATGCAGGCGTGGGAGATATTACAGAGCAAGCGAAAATTACAGGAAGTTTTTTTAGAGAGTTTTCAAGTGTTTCTGTTTCTTCAATGAGGAATGCCCCTACTCACGAAGAAAGACTTACGGCTTTAGGCCAAAGATACGCTGAAATGCGTAATGAACTTATGGAAATGTTTAAGGACAATGAAGATGAATATTATAGCCAAATAGAAAAATTAAACCTAGCCTTTAAGGGCGCATTAGATAGTACGTGTCTGACACCGATTTATTCATTTAAGACAATGGACGGTAAACTGTACGGATTTACGAAAGAGCAAGAAGCAGAACGAATACGGTTTGAGGAAGAAGTTGCAAAGCGTTCTGCAGAATACGAAAATACTTCAGATGTTATGAAGAATTTTCGAGATAATTTATCAAGGCATGTAAATACTTTTTATGAGAATTTTATAAATTCCATACAGACGAATGACTATGATACAGCATTTCAAGAAAGTATGTCATTACTCAAAAGTAGCAAAACTACTTCATACAATGAAATATCATATACAGACATGGTACGCATTATGGATGTTCTCAACAACATACCTATCGAATTTGATGAGAACGGAACGCCGGCAAAAATGCGATATACCTCCGCTGACCAGTCTTTTAGGGAGCTCATAAAATATGAAGGTGTATCATACTCTGTGCGAAAAGCGATAGCCGATATTTTTAACTTCTATATAGAAAATGAGGAACAGCAAGAAAAAATGGAAGAGATAGATAAAACAACTGCATCTAACCAATTGGCATTTTATTAATGTACCTATAATTTTTTATTTGTAATATTATTTTGTAGGGACGAAAATGTTTTTCGTATACCTGGAAATCGCATGGTTAAAGGATTCCTTTTTTGCAAGTGTCAAAGTCAGGAAAAGTAATACATATTTTTTCTTCACCAAAAGTACGGGAAACCAGGTTTCATTCGGCATTTACAAAGCATCGTACTTGCTGTAGGATGACACAAAAGTTCATAGCAGAAACAATTGGAGTAAGCAGGTAAGCGGTATCCAAGTGGGAAAGTGAAGCCTCTGACCCAAGCACTTCAAACCTACTTGCACTGGCAAGGCTCTATGATATATCAGCGGAGGATTTACTCAATGAAATGGAACGATAAATATCAATGCCAATCAGATTTTGAGCATAATGGGAGCCTATATATTTTTTTGTTTGCTGTTTCACCGGCTTTCTGAACAATGGAAAAAACTGACTCCGTTATTGGAAACCGGTTCAATATACCCAAATTTTAGCATGTATCTATTGAAAAACCCTTTCATGTTAGTTCAAATCCCTTAGTCATTGAAAGATAGGGGTACGGCATCCATAATTACCATTATATATGTCTATAGTGATAAGAATTGATACAATGTTTATATTATGGGCAAAACGGTAGGCAGTTTGTTCAGCTTGCTGCCTTTCTTAACAGCAACGTTTGTGGGCGCTATTTTGGTCTTTTTTATGCGGGGTGTGGGGAGATTTCAAGTTTGGCCGCTGCTAGCTCCTTCTTTAGCCACAACGCTGGTGATGCTTTGGTTTGTTTCCTGTTTGGCGGTCTTTTTGGATTGCTTCGGAATTCGTGGTACGCTTCCGCGTGTAATTTTTGGTTTGTTCTGGTTTACAAGCCTCATGTTATCTACCGCGAGTTACTTTTCTCATACTAGAGGACTGTGGGGTTCTTTGGTCGACTACATGGGTCAACGTGTTATTCACGATTATTTATTCCAAGAAGGAATTTCCCGGGTGTACACGAGCATTATGCACTCGTCCGAAGCATATGTGGGAATTCTGCGGGAGGAGCTGCAACCCATGACTCTATGGGTTAATAGTACGCTGTTTACTGCGCAACGGGGGGCTATTTTCCTATTCTCAACTGTACTGGTTGTACTGGCGTGGCTGCGTTTTGAAAGATTTGATCCTTCATAGACGCCTGAATGTATATGTCCTATTGCCTTTATGTGCTAACATAAATAAACCGTCTCCCGTTAGTTGCAAGATTATATCCTTTTCTTTCATGTGATGGTCAGTAAATGACAAAATACCATCATCTTTGAGCACCCTATAGAGTTCCCCAATGGCCTTCCGAGGCTTTTTAAGTACATGATACACATCATATAGTAAGACCACATCCATGCTGTCATCAGGCAAATTTAAAATATATCCGGTTTTGATTACTTCAACATTTTCTAGACAGTTCCTTAGAATTGCTTTTTTAACGTATTTTAGCGCCGTCGGATTAATATCCGCGGCATAGACCCTCTCTTTGGAACCCACTATCTTTGCCGCCGCAACAGAATGGCTACCAATTCCACAACCATAATCCAAAACCTGAAAACCTTTGGTAATTCCGGTTTCCGCCAATAGTTTTTCAGGCGATAGAAACATTTCACGAACCATGAACGTCAACGCCATCATATGATATTCTATTCGATGGAAGAAACTTGACACCCGATCACCCCCTATAGAAAATTTACCATGCTTTTCCGTTCCCCACAACAATGGATTCCTTTGGAAGGGCTCTTTGGGGTAATCCTCCTTTTTATGCCTTTTTGCCCACAAATATTATACACTAACTTCATCGGACTATTCGAGCGGGGCACTGGGACGTTTTTTTAATAATTCCTTGATTAACGCTAAATTGTGCACACACCCAACCAAAAATGCACCCATGGACGCAGGTCTAACAAAACCATCCTTTGCAAATGTAAAAATCCAGCCTTAACTTTATCTCAAAAACCAACAAAACCCCTTGAAACCAAGAGGTTTATGTTGTATCAAAATTGTTGTTCCTTTATGGTGGAGGCGAGGGGAGTCGAACCCCTGTCCGAAGGCCCTTCACCATCAGTTTCTACGAGTGTAGTTATTGTTTTAAATATCGCCGCCCCTGTCGTCCAATAACATACTACAGGTTTAGCTAGCCCTAATTGTACAGCTTAGGGTCAGGGCATCCCCTAAGGCGTTCCCCGCAAAAATGACGTTTCTGTCCTAGCAGCGGGTGGCTAGGGAGAAACGAGCTGCCGTTATATTAGGCAGCTAATGCGTAATTATTATTTGCTTTTATATTTAAGTGCTCAGTTTTTTACGTGTTACCAAGCGAAACACGACTCGCTACCAATGTCTCCAAACCCACGTCGAAACCAAAGCGCCCCCATAATTTTAATATCAGGGATTTACTGATTTTGTCTTTCACGGAATTCTCTTTCTATTCGGCGTTCAGCATCTTTTTTGGCCAGCACCTGGCGTTTATCATATTTTCTTTTGCCAATACCCACCCCTAATTCAACCTTCACTAAACCATCCTTTAAATAAAAGCTGAGCGGAATCAAGGCATATCCTTTTTGCTGAACATATCCCATAAGTTTTCTGATTTCATTTTTATGAAGTAGAAGTTTTCTTGCCCTCAAGGGATCCCTGTTGAAAATATTCCCCTGTTCATAGGGGCTTATATGAACATTATACAGGAAAACCTCGCCGTTTTCAACCTGGGCATAACCATCCTTAATACTGATTTTCCCTTGTCTGATAGATTTTACTTCAGTTCCAACCAAGGCGATTCCTGCTTCATATGTTTCTTCGATAAAATAATCGTGCCTTGCCTTTCTATTGGTTGATACTATTTTTCTCTTTTTGCCAGTCATCAATTCCACCCTTTTATATCCTTTGTTTCATAAATGTTATCATTATAGTTTATCACCAATTTAACGCCATGTCAATAAAAATCGGATATAAAAAATTGATTCCTGATTGTAATATTAAAATTAGCAAGAATTAGATGGAAATTGAAAGTACTATTCTTAAATACAGATCCTTCGCGGGCAGGTTTATTCGGTAGGCCTCAGGATGACATTCCAGAACGATTGTTAAACCATTGTTAAACAATCATTAAACAATGGTTCAACTATTGTTCAAAATACTGCCCGTCTCAAAACAACAAAAAAGTAGATAAAGCGCTCCTTCACGCAATCTGATGTCCCCCGATAATCTAGGTTTTTTCAAAAAAACGTTTGGATAACATTTCCCAATCCTCCATAAAACTGCGCATAAGGTTAGGTCTTCTCCTTATTGCTAACGGATGATAGGAAACCATAGACGGATATCCTGCGACTGTGTGCCATGAGCCTCGAAGATTTTTTACATGGGCATCACCATCACCAAAGACCGATCGGACCACAACATCCCCTAAACAAACGATAAATTCGGGCTGCATTTCTTCAATTTGTCGAAAAAGAAAAGGTTTGCTGAATTCTCTTGCTCTTTCTTTATCATATTTACGAAGGGGTCTGCATTTTAATAAATAGGTCACATAAATATTGTCTATGTCCAGCCCGACCCGGTGTATTGCCATCTGCAATGTTTGTCTTGTTCCACAGGTAAACTCCCTGCCTTCCTTATCTTCCCTCGCTCCCGGATTATCCAAAATAACAAAAATGGGTGCCCCGGGATTTCCTTCGCCCCAAATAACACGTGATTTCTGTGTACACACCTCACATTGTTCGTAATCATCAGCTTCCGGGGGCGCTTCTATTTCCGGCCAAATTATCGGCGTAAAATTTGAATCCATATATATCTCCATCCTGTGTTAAAATTGTTCCACCAGTATACTATCTATATAAGATATTATGCGCTGCTTATAAGATATTTACCCCGATGATTTGTTCATAAATGAGAAAAAGCAATGTTCCCCAATTGGGAAACATTGCTTTTTATTTATTAATAATACAAAATTCAATATTGCTGTTACTTAACTAAAAATGAAGCCAAATTGAACGCATTCATAACCGGCAACATTATTACGGCGATTGTAGCCATCATCTTGATCATAATATCCTGATTAGGACCAACAACGTCTTTGTATCCGTCACCGACAGTGTCACCAATAACGCTGGCATTATGAATTTCTCTATAACGTTCTTCGCCATGTTTCTTTATTAATTCATCCTCCAGAGCCTCAACATGCTTTTTCGCATTATCCCATGCACCGCCACTGTTGGCTGTTGAGGTTGCCATTACGGCAGCATCCAAAATTGTACCGAGTAGGAAACCACCCACAAATACAGGTCCGAAAATAAAGCCGCCGATAACAGGGGATAACAGTGAAACAACTGCAGGCTTTTTCATTTCCGCAATAGCACTTCTTGTACAGATATCAATACAACGATTGGAGTCCGGTTTTACCTCCCCGGTCAAAATTTTTGGTTCCTCATGTACCTGTCTGCGTACCTCGTCTAACATCTGTTCAGCGTTACGGCACACCGCATTAAGCATTTCACCTGAAAGCCAATGCATAACACCTACACCTATAAATGCCCCGCCCAAGGCAGAAAAATTCAGTATATCAAGTACACCGCCACTGTCCCCGATATTTGCAAAGGACATCATCATAGCCAGTGCCGCAAGCACCCCGGATCCGATTGCAAAACCCTTTCCGACAGCCGCTGTAGTATTTCCCAGAGAATCCAAACTATCGGTAATATTACGCACTTTCTTATCAAGTTGGGCCATTTCAGCAATACCGCCGGCATTATCGGAAATCGGACCGTAAGTGTCCACCGTAACTGTGGCTACAACAAAAGAAAGCATACCTACTGCTGCTATAGCAGAACCATAAAGCCCCGAGAAGAAACTTGAAACAATGATAGCACCACCCAAAGCAGCACAAGCCGGCAGGCAGCTGCGCCATCCTGTACTCGTTCCTCCAATAATGACAAGCGCCGGGCCTTCCTCAGCCAAATGGGCAACCAGCCTTGTTTCTTTGTACTTCTCACTTGTATAACGCTCAGCAATTATGCCCAGCAAAATGCCCGCAACAACCCCCGTTACGGCACTTAGCCAAGGAGAAATCCAACCGAACCGAAAGTCAACACCTGTATGGTCCTGACCATTAAAAAAGAAATAACTCAGTACTAAGGTAGTACCCACAATAATTGCTGCAGAACTCCACAAAGAAATGTTTAGTTCCCTGCTGGGATCCTCGCCCGGTTTTTTAACAAGCACGTAAGCAATCCCTATAATACAGGCAAGAAGCCCCACGCCAACAAATGCAAAAGGATATTGCATCATACGAACCATAAGTTCTGTGCTGACAGGCGTAGGGGAATTAATAGCCGCAGCATGGATTGCGGTTGGCAAAACCGCAGACGCCACTATGGCATTAATAGTACTTTCCAGAAGGTCCGAACCCATACCTGCAACATCACCGACATTATCGCCCACACAGTCTGCAATAACCGCCGGGTTACGTGGATCATCTTCCGGAAGTCCCAGCTCGGTCTTACCTACAAGATCAGCTCCCATGTCTGCTCCCTTGGTGAAAATCCCGCCACCAAGTCGATTAAACACAGCAACCGTCGAGCAACCCAAGGAATAACACGCAAGAACCTGAGGGAACAACACAAATTTTAGACCAACCCAACTGGTCATTTCAACTAGGTTCTCCGGATTAGCAAACTCAAGCAACATACCCACAATTAGGTATATTATCAGTATCCCAAGCATGGCAAACCCGCCAACCGACAGACCCATTACAGAACCGCCACGAAAAGCAACATTTAGAGCCCTCCCTAAAGCTGATGGGTCATTTCTTTCTACACCGAGACGAGCCTCGTTAACAACACGTTCATTATATATCACCGCAGCCTTCATACCGACTAAACCGGCAAAAGAACTCATCGCCGCACCAATTAGAAACGCTATTCCTGCCCAAGGCGTGAAAAAAACGCCAAACAGTACCGCTATCCCAATTATAATAGGGATACTAATTGAAAATTGCCTTTTTAGGAACGCGATTGCGCCTTCCCTAATTGATTTTGCAATATCTTGCATTGTCGGAGTACCGTGTGCCATTTCGGTTCCCTTGCGAAAATTATAATACGCAAAAATCAGGGAAAGGATAGCACCCAGTCCCACAAGATAAATCATGATGTGCAACATAACTGAACCGTTGCATAAAACCTATAAAAATCCATAAATATATAACGATTTATAATAAATAAGTCTTACTTTAATTCCCTATTCATCCTATCCTATTTCGCCGGAATCCCAGCCCTTTTCAAAGGGATAAAAATCCGGTGCTACTTTAGTTTGGTGTAACAGTCCAAGGGCTTAAATTCGGATACAACGCATCCTACACGGTATCATAATTCCCGTTGATGAATTTATGATACTTTATAGTTTCCTAAGTTTATACTTGCATTTTTATCTCTGTCTATTTCTAATCCACACCGGCAGACATATAATCTGTCTTTTAACTTTAAATCATTTTTTATGTTTCCACAGTTAGAACACATTTTGCTCGATGGAAACCATCTATCGGCCTTAATAAGTTTTATTCCGTTGAATTTACATTTATATTTTATCTGTCTGATAAATTCGTATAGTTTTTGTTCTTGTATTTTTTCTGATAGATGTTTGTTTTTCATCATCCCAGTTATATTCAGGTCTTCTATTACCACCCTTATTGGTCTTAATTTAATTATTTTGTTGGTAGCCTGATGTATATGGTTGTTTCTAATGTTAGTCAGTTTCCTGTGTATTAGTTTTATTTCCTTTTCTAGTTTTATTATGTTTTTTGTCTTTATAAACTTAGGTTTATCCCTATTGGTTTTATTTTGACTATTACCTGTTTCATCTCTTATAGCATCTTTGTTTGTTTTATTTTCATTTAGGCTGATTTTGTTCATTTCGTATTTTCTTGAACATTTTCTCTTCAGCCTCTTTAGTTTCTTTTTCAATCTCCTTACTTCCCTTGTTTTGTTGATGTTTTCTATCGGTTCCTCTGAACAATTTATTACTGCCAGCTTTTTAATCCCTAGGTCTATACCTATACTCAAATTGGGATTTAACTCAACTTGGTTTTCGCCTTGTTCAAATCCGAATGTTAAGTACCAGTACTTTCCGTCATAACTGCATCTGGGGTTAGCATAGGTTTTTAGTTCAGGGATATTATAATTTGTAGTAAATTTTACTCTACCTACCTTTTCTATGTTGACAGTATTATCTTTTATGTTCATTCTGTCGTATCTAACATAAAATGATTGTTCAGATTTTTTTCTTGATTTGAACTTAGGGTATTTAGCCATTCCTTTGAAGAAATTATTAAAGGCATCCTGCAGATCATCAAATGCTTGTGCAGTAATTTTAGCACTTATTTCATATAACCATTCAAATTCATCCTGTGTTTTGATGGTATTGTTAAACTCTTTTTTAATTGAATAACCGTTAGGTTTTACCCCTTCTTTATACAGTTCCTGCCACCTGTTTAGTCCCCAGTTGTATGCATATCTAGCTGTTCCGACCGATTTAAACATCAACTTTTCTTGCTTTTCTGTAGGTAATAATCTTATTTTTACCGCTTTAATCATCCTTTCACCTCCTTGTTGTTATAATCATGAATATATTTTAATTATAACATAAAACTTCCAAAGGCGAAAGTATGTTCCTGTTTGTTCTTTTTTACTTTCCAATAAGATTTTGTGCGTTGTATTTTGTTATATATTTATAGTTTCCTATAGGTCTTATGCTCATTCGTATATGCTCGCTACACATATACAGTTCTCAAGCTATAGGGCCATGAACTTCTTATGTTTTCACATAAGCGTAGACTATATCACCACCTGTTAGCAGGTGTCCTCCGCTTCCACTGCCAACGGCTTGCAGTGTACTCCCTTACAGGATAGTCGTTGAACGTTCTCCATATCTTTTGATTTAGGAGCTTCGCTGCTGATTATCCATTATCTCGGCACTTAGGGTTTAACCTTATGCCATCCGGCTAATTTTTTCTACTTTCGTAACCTTCACACTTATCCTTTCGGATTATGTTGTGGTTTAGCCGGCTTTAGGAACTTCCAGCAATTCAAAGGATTTTGGATAGACTAAGCTATCGCTCCATGCTCTTTATGAACATGGGAGGCTGTCAACATTTAAATAATCTATAAAGCTATACAGTATTTTATAGGTATTTACAGATTATCTGTAACTGTTAGTTACCCCCAATATTAATAATATTTTTTTCCTAACTAATTGTATAGTATAGCAGTAATACAAGTGGAAAGCAATAGTACCAAAAGTGAATTTTTATATAATAATAGACATAGAATATATCGGCAATTTCCAACGTATTAAAAAAATGCTACCGGCTCTTGTTACATTCCAAACAGAAAAATATTTCGTTGTATCGTTTTAAGGAATTTTCTACCCAGAGTCTAATATCGTGTAATCATTCCTATACACGAACCTTCCCAAACCGCTTTATCATCACACGATAACTCCAGGTCGATGCCTGTTTCATGGAATAATAAGTACTGTGTTTGTAAACGTAGGCATTAACGCGGTTAAAACATTTACGATAACAAACAGAGCCGATACAGTAACAGATGAGACCAAAAACGAAAAATTAGGGAACACCTTGTTTGATACGTTTTCACTGTCTATCTTCATCCAATGTTATTTAAATTATGTTAAATCCATTCCTCAATCTTGTATTCCTCTTTTATTTTCCCAGGTATTTCAACATTCCCAATTGAATTCTTTAATATTCCATTTGTATAACTTGTTAGTCCTAACACACTATTATTTACTTTGCCATTTTTTATTCTATCAATGGTAATGGCCAGTGCCTTAATAACCATTTCTTCATTATATTCATACACCATATCACCAAATTACTACCACATAATTCTGCTATTTTTATGAGTAAAATTAATTCAGGCCTGTTACAACTCCTAATCCTGTTAAAAACATCACACCACCACTCATGCTCCCCTTTTCCGGACTCTTTTATCATGTGGGCTATTGCACCGTAACATCTTTCTTTGGTAACAATCTCTTCAGAAACAAAATTAATATTTTCGATTGATTTATCCTTTAATTTCTCTTCTATCAAGCTTTTTTCCCTAGCCCTGATGGCTATCATCATGGCCGCTCTCTGTTTCCAATTTTCAAATTGCTCAATTAATTGTTCAATATTATCCCACCTAAAGGCGCAGTTTTTACATGTAATTTCATAGGTCATCTCATCTTTCCACACGGAAAGATCAAAATCTTCTGATTGGCAATTAGGACATTTCACTTCTGAAATTTTGTTTTTAATATATTCCATATCTGAAACAAAATTGTTATATTTTTTCGCCCTTTCTTGTTTTTCCAGCTCTGCTGAGGTTTCATCTAATAACTCATTTTCATTACATAAAGTAAAACACCTTGAACACCTAAAACTGTATATACCCTTTTTCACTCTGTTTATTTCCCCAACGATTTCAAATATGCTGTTTTCCAGACAATTCGGACAAAATGTATTTTCGACCTTCAAAGTTAAAGGAAAAAACAACTTTTCTGTTTTATCATAATTTATGCCATATTCTCTTATTATTTCATCAATGCCCACCCCGGGATCCCAACATTTATTTAGAAATTCAATATAAGTACTGTTTGAATAGGCCTTAACAATATCTGAAAAACTTATTGTATTGGGAATCCCATGTTTCTTTTTTAACTTTATCATGGATACAGATGGATTATTCCAAAATTCCTCTACAAAATTATAAAAACCTTCTTCATTATACTTGTTCATGTGCTCCTTTACTCGAGGCAGTTCAAGAAATTTTCTACGAAATTCTAACAATGATTCATTAAACGTGCAATTGTTAATGTATTTCTGTATATCAAGCACCAACCATCATCACTCCTCCACAAACCAATTGTATTGTTTCTATGCTCCGGAACCCATCAACGCCCATAAATAATCACCTATTTATTAATATAGAGTTAACTGGGTCTATCACAAATCATAATTTTGTATAGTTTCAATCCATTGCAATTATATTATATTAAACAATTTTTATAAAGACCCTAGCGAGCTATCTAGCAAAAAATTATTTGTGAGGACCCTTATTATCAAAAAATTATACCTGATTATGGTATAATCCTGAGTTTCTCAAAATAAATATTTTAACTGAGCACTATTCTTCTAAATATAGAGGATTAGTGCTATTTTTTATAAGTTTATCATTGTGGTATACGGTGGTGTGTGATATAATTAGGTTATGGCCTATATAGTGAAAAGAAAAAATAGAGAAGGTAAATATTATGTGTATCTTATTGAATCATTCAGAGAGGGGGATAAAGTAAAAAAGAGAACTTTAAGGGCTTATGGTTCCCTGGATAAACTGGAAGAAGATGAGCCTGGGGTTTTTGAAAGATTACGAAAGGAGGCTAAGCTAGGACTTCTTAATGAGGAGATTTCAAGTCAGCTGTTTGTTACATATAATTTAAATCAAGAAATTACTCATGATGATGTCCTATACGGATGGAATATTTTTGAAGAACTATTTTATGCACTTAAGATTCCTGATGC
Organism: Thermoclostridium sp.; assembly: GCA_035647675.1. Lineage (GTDB taxonomy): Bacteria > Bacillota > Clostridia > DSM-8532 > DSM-8532 > Thermoclostridium. The sequence continues at coordinate 12,004 of DASRMZ010000277.1, forward strand.
TCTTAAACTAGTATTTTCAAATACAAAGAAGGTAAAACAATATCAAAAGGTTTTAGAATTACTTATTTATCAAAGGATTTTAAATCCAGGCAGTAAACTTTACACTTTAAACTCACAAAAAGGCATGTTTGGGAATTGGGACATAAAGGAAAATACACTTTACCGTTCATTGCTTCCCTTAAGCCAAGCTAAGAGTGAAATACAACTTCAGGTTCACAAGAGTATCACTGAGAGTATTGGCAGAACCGGCACTTTAGTTTTTTACGATGTGACTAATTATTATTTTGAGATTGATTTTAATGATGAAGATGTTGAAGATGAAACAAATGGAAAAATAACTAAAGGATTACGTAAAAAAGGACCATGTAAATCCAAAAGTGGAAACCCCATTGTGCAATTAGGATTGTTTATGGATACTAAAGGGATACCCATAAGCTATCAGCTTTTTAGTGGTAATGAAACAGATCCTATTACCTATATTCCAGCTATTGAGCAGGTTAAAAGACAATTTGGTTTGGAAAAAGTAGTAGTAGTTGCAGATAAAGCAATGAATAGTAAGAAAAACATTACAAAAACATTGGCGAATAAAGATGGGTGGTTATTCTCGCAAAAACATAGAGGAAAAAGAGGGGCACCAAAAGATATTCAAGATTTTATTCTTGAACCCCGTGGCTGGATATATAATGAAGATATGACATTTGCAACAAAATCAATGATTAGGACAAGAAAACTAGAAGGGAAAAATAATGAAGTAAAGGAAAAAGTCCTAGTCACTTGGAATAAAAAATATGCAATACGTGAGAAAAAAAGACGGGATGGTGCCATAGAATATGCCAGTAAATTAACAGATGCAGAATTATTTAGACAAACTAGTAAAAAAGGTGGGAAACGCTACCTAGAGCTATCATACCTTGACAAGGATACTGGAGAGATAAAACCATTTAGCCCCTTAATCCAATTTGATAAAGAACAAATTGAATTTGATGAACAGTTTGATGGAATCAACGTTTTAGTGACCAGTGAAATAGATATGAGCGATGAAGATATGATTCAGCATTACGGAGAACTCTATAAGATAGAGGATTGCTTTAAAATTACTAAAACAAATATTGAGTCTAAACCTGTTCATGTAAGATTAGAAGAACACATAGAAGCTCATTTTCTAACATGTTTTTTAGCATTAATATTTTTGCGTATTCTTCAAAATAAAACTAATTGGGAATTAAGTCCAAAAAGATTAATTGATGCTATAAAAAGTTCCAAGTCTAATGAATTAACTACAGGATTTTATCGTGTGCAGGCTAATGATGATTTAAAAAGATTACTTGAAATATTAAAAATTAAATGGGATAAGGGAATAGTGAAG
>DASRMZ010000278.1:0-6227 GCA_035647675.1 Thermoclostridium sp.
GAATTTTGCCTATTTTCATATGTAATAAGAAATCTCTCCATATTTCTGCGATTGTTTAAACCTGTGAGTGGGTCCCTAGATATAGCTTGTCCTCCTTTGTTAAATATAATCAAGAGGCTAGCAATAACCGCACAAGGCCATATCATACTAATCCCATAAATTACAATCTGCATAGTCCCGCCTACAAGTGGTGGTATAACAAAAAAAGTAATAGTTATCAATTCTTTCCTGCGATCAATAAACGCCTCTTTTTTATACTGTGTCAGTGCCATTACAGATACTGACAAGAGATAAGCAATTAAAACAATAGACATCGAATCAGATGCTATGCCACGATGAAAATAATTTTGTTCATCTATATAGAAACACCATCCGTTTAAGGGTGCAGTAAGAACAATTAAAGCTAAAATCAATAGAGGCATGAGGATTAAAGAGACTTCCTGTTTTTTTGGAATATTTCTCTCATATATTCTATAATATGCATATCTCAACCACTCAAGCGTAATAGCAATCTGCACTAAAAAATAAATAATTAGATTTCCAAAGCACAAAATGCGAACTAGAGCCCCACTTCTCCCATTTAATATCCACATTATAGTATCAGTGAATAAACATATCAAAATTAATGTATTGATCTTTCGCATTAGTAAAACATCATATGTGTCAGTAAAATTCTTTTTATAGGTAACAATAACCATTAAAGTAACAATACTAGCAAAAGTATTTATACCGATATTAAACAGTAATGCATCTGCTAGGTCGAATATTAGCATGTTAGTCTCCTTGTTTTGATACGTTCATCTTATTTAATTATTCTAAACATTCAATTGTATAACGCACAAAGCATTCGACTTCAGTTTATCATAGAATCTTCATTAATCATAAACTTTTATTATGGAGAGGACAAGTAAAAAGTCATATATTTTTCTAAATAAGGATGTGGGATATAGCATAAATACAACCTATTTTTTTGACACCATACATACCGTCTCAACGTGCTGAGACTCCATATCCCTAATAAAGTTTTCAACCCCCGTTTTGTTCGAGCCAAATGCTCTGTAGTCATGATTCCCAAGACAAGTAATGGTTCTATAGCCATTGCAGGCGGTATATAGATATTTCAGAAATGCCGGCACATGAGACGCTTTGTTTATGTAATCTCCTGTAATGAGAATTACATCAGGCTTCTCAGCATCGATTACCTTCCTTATACGGGTAGCTGAAATCCTTGTCATATAAACATGCAAATCTGTCAGATGCATGATCCGAAGGCCTTTTCCGTCTTTTGAAAAATCTAGCTTCTCAACCTGTAGCCATGTAGTTTCAAAAACCATATATACGTACATCAGTGTTATAAACAGTATTATATATACAAGGACCATGATGTATTCTCCTGTAGTTCCAAATATAAGTAAATAATATCAATTGCCAGCAGTTACGGCAACCCCCATGTTTAAAAGTATAAGTTTGACTAAAACACATTTTAAAAATATAATTAAATTATTGGCTTATGTAATTATTTTATGCAAGGCTATGAGGATGATTATGAAGGATGAAGCTTGTGACAGTTGCCAAGAATTAAAAACAAACCCTGAGCATATAGACAAAGTCAAGGCATGCCTGATAAATAACAGTGAAGCTATCAAGCTTGCCGAGGTCTTTAAGGTGCTTGGTGACCAAACTAGGATCAAGATTATTTTTACCTTGTCCTGCTGTGAAATGTGCGTTTGTGATATAGCGGAAACAATAAGCATGACTCAATCGGCTGTTTCCCACCAACTAAGGCTCATGAGGAATATGAAGCTGGTGAAATACAGAAAGGAAGGCAAGTCTGTATATTATTCACTGGATGACGACCATATACTACAGCTTTTCAACCAGGGTATGGAGCATGTGAAGCATGAATAATCATTGTGTGTTGACGGAGTTTTCTCTAGATAGGATACTTGTTGCACCTCGAAAATATAAATACGAGACTCATCTGCATACTAAAGAGGCAAGTGCCTGCGCCGGCAGTACTGGGGCTGAAATGGTCAGGGCTCATTATAGAGCTGGTTATTCGGGAATCATTGTAACTGATCACTTTTTTAATGGAAATACTGCTATACCTGAGCTTTTGTCATGGGACAAGCGAGTAGAGCTGTTCTGCCGAGGGTATGAAAATGCTTTGAAGGAAGCAGAAAAACTAGACTTTAAGGTATTTTTCGGATGGGAATACGCGGATGAAAGAGCTGAGTTTTTGACCTATGGGCTAGATAAAAAATTTCTTTTATTCCACCCGGACATAATGTCGTGGCCTATAGAAAAATATCTCAGGGTTGTTCGGGAAAACGGAGGATTTGTTTCCCAGGCTCATCCTTATAGAGAAGCATGGTACATAGATCGCATAAGGACTTTCCCGGAGCATATTGATGCTGTTGAGGTTCGCAATGCAAGCCATAAGAATCCCAAATTCGATGAGTTGGCACTTGAAATGGCCAATAGGTATTCTCTATATCAGACTGGCGGTTCAGACACCCATTATACCGAGATCCTTCATGGCGGTGGAATGGAGTTTGATCACGAGCTTATATCCATTGAAGATTTTATTCAATCGGTAAAAAACGGCACAGGAAGAGTTATTTAATTTGACGTATTTTCCGATATATTATTAAGGGAAAATTTATTTGGGGAGCATTGATATGGTGAGCATACCTCTGGTGTTCTCAATAGTATTCAGCTTTATTTGCCTAATAAGCTGTTTTTTAGGTATATATACTTTTTATTCAAATCCGAAATCGACGACAAATCGGCTTTTTTTCGCTTTGTCAATTTCTCTTTTTATATGGTCATTTGGCTTTGCCTTTGCCATCTCTGCACCAGATAAAAATGTGTGTCTGTTTTGGAGAAGATTTTCAGCTATTGGGTGGGGCTTGTTTTATGGTATCCTTCTTCATTTTATAGTTTCCCTGACCAACAAGGTGACCCTGTTGAATAAGTGGTGGAAGTACGCGCTGCTGTATCTTCCAACCATTATCTGCATTTCAGTGTTCACATATATCCCTGGCATCAACCCTAACCAATTCAATCTGATACAGACACCTTTTGGCTGGGTTAATGTTTCAATCAAGAACATGTGGGATTGGTATTTTATCATATACTATGTAAGCTATACAACTGTTGGGTTGTTTTTACTATGGAGATGGGGAAAGCATGAAAACAGTAAGAATACTAATAAACAATCTAAAATCGTTCTTCGGTCATTTATTGCAACTCTTGTAGCAGGTATTTTTTTTGAAAGCGTTGTAAATAATGTGTTTTCTATCAAAATACCTCAGATAGCACCAATTATAATGCTGCTCCCAGTTCTGTCAATCAGTTATGCAATGCAGAAGTACGGCTTGCTTGAAACTAAAAGGAATTTCGTAGATTCGCTCATGTTTGTTGGACAGATTCGGATGAAAATTGTCCATTACCTAGCAAACACCCTTTTTGCTGCAAGTATACTAAATATCATCACTACATATTTCATGTTCGAGGAAAAGAATATTGTTTCAACCCTCTTGTATAGTGGCTTTTTAATAGCACTTGGCATAGTTTTCGAGATAATACAAAGAATAAATAAAAGTACGAGATATAAGGACTTTCTCTATGCTGCAATCTTTTTTCTGATGATACCCTTACTGACATTGCGTTTCATAGAATATGCAAGTGTAACCGCTTGGGCGATTTCTTTCGTGTTTCTTATCATATCCATAGCAATGGTTAGTAGGATAATACAAATTGCTGTAGCAGTGTCAATTATATTGACGCAGTTGGTGGTTTTTCTCCTAAAACCCAGTGTGTCATTGATTGTTGGTGAGGTTGATCATGTTGGTAGAATAGGCTTTAGCGTCATGGCGATATGGATAGCGTTATTTGTTATGAATGTATTCAAGTCGAAATTAAATGAAAACGCGTACCAAATAAGCTTTCAGAAGCTGGTCGTGGATATATCACAGCATTATGTTAGTGCCGGCGAGAGCGGCTTTGACGAGGTGACAAACGATACATTGATAAGGATTAATGAGTTTTTGAAAACTGATGGCATTCATATATATATGCTTAACGATGAAAGGGATGCAGTCGTTAACTCCTATTCATGGATGAACGGACAAAATTCAATAGAGGATAGTCGAAGGGAAATAAACCTGGACGATTATTCAACTCTGCTGAAAAGGTTTACAGAGGATAATACTCTGGAGATTTTTGATACTGATGATTTGTTGCCCCAGGAGCAAAAAGAACTTGAGAAGTTTATGGGTGGGCAGGTCAAATCAATACTGGTTCTACCGATTGAGAATAATAATAATGTATATGGATATCTGAGATTGCAGTCGTCTGCAGAGAGAAAAACCTGGAGTACTGTTGATAAAAACAATCTGACGATTATTACTAATATAATTGCTGAAACAATAGAGCGAATCCGTCAGGAGCAGCAAATAAACTTCATGGCTTATTATGATGTCATGACTAAGCTTCCTAACAGAACACTGTTCAAGGACCGATTAAGTCAGGCCATTTCTCTTGCAAAACGAACTAGCAGAATAATTGCAGTAATGTTTATCGATTTGGACTCATTTAAGTATGTCAACGACACTATTGGTCATGATGGAGGAGATGAACTGATTTTAAGGGTGTCTCAGAAATTGTCCGCATCATTGCGCAAATCCGATTCTGTTTCTCGTTTCGGTGGAGATGAATTTCTTGTTATGGCCAATTATATTAATAATACCGAGGATATCTACAAAATTGCTGACAAAATAATGGCAATTTTTAAAGCCCCATTTTGTGTAATGGGTCAGGAAATACATGTATCGGTGAGCGCAGGAATCGCTGTATATCCATATGATGGTGAGGATGCAGATACTTTAATCAGAAATGCGGATATTGCTATGTACCAGGCCAAAGCCAAGACTAAAGGCCACTATTGCCTTTGCACAGAGGGTATGAAGGAGGAGGTCAGGTTAAAGCATGAGCTCTCCAATAGGTTATACCGGGCAGTAGATAATGGAGAATTGTTTTTGCATTATCAGCCGTTGGTATCGGCTCAAACTGGCGAAATCCTTAGTGTTGAGGCGTTGGTTCGTTGGAATCAGCCGGAATTTGGGCTCGTTAATCCGGGAGTGTTCATTCCCCTAGCTGAGCAGAACGGTTTAATAGGAGTAATAGGCGAATGGGTCCTGAAAACGGCCTGTATTCAAACGAAGAAATGGAAAGATATGGGATTTGAGAAAACTCGAATTGCTGTAAATGTATCTATACTTCAACTTCGGAACCCCAAATTTGTGGGGATTATAAAAGGCATTTTGCAAGAAGCAGGAATAGAGCCTTGGCGCCTGGACCTGGAGATTACAGAAGGCAGCACCGTAAGGGAATCAGAAAGTATTATCAACATCCTTGCAGAATTGAAGGAGCTTGGCGTAGGAATATCAATAGATGACTTTGGCACCGAGTATTCCTCGTTGAGTAGACTCAATCGCTTGCCTGCAAATCGCATCAAAATTGACAGGAGCTTTATTAACAATTTGTTCAGGAGTGAAAAGGATCAAGCGATAGTGAGTGGAATGATAACTCTTGCTCATACGCTGGGAGTAAAAGTAGTTGCTGAGGGAGTCGAGCAGGAAACACAGCTGGAATTCCTGACGTTGCAGAACTGCGATGAGATACAGGGGTATTTCATTTGCCGCCCTGTTTCTGCGGATGACATAAGCGCGCTTTTGAATGGGGAAAATGTGGATAGGACATAATGTGGGGGGAATGCCTGCTGTAAAGGCCATACTTGACTATCAAACCATCAGGATAATTCTTTTCTTATTTTCTCTAAAGCAAATTAGGTTAATTAAAAGGTTAAATTCCACTTTGGGTGAAATTTACTTTTTCAATTAAGGAAAGCAAATTAATGCAAATTGTTAAGTAATACCTGCTTGACATGACGGCGCCAACAATTATAATTGCATTTGAATGTTATTAAAATATTACACTATGCGGGCGTGGCGGAATTGGCAGACGTGCAAGATTTAGGATCTTGTGTTGAGAGACGTGCAGGTTCAAGTCCTGTCGCCCGCACCATAGCAGTTAAGGCAATTGATACAATCGTATCAGTTGCCTTAACGTTTTTTTATGCCCCGAAAAGCCTCTGTAGCAAGTACTTTTCACATTATTGATGCACCCGTGATAATCATCGGACCACAATATGATGCGATAGT
>DASRMZ010000279.1:0-2485 GCA_035647675.1 Thermoclostridium sp.
ACTGTAGAAAATAAAGCATCTGATTTGCATCTTATTGCGGGATTTTCACCTGCACTACGGGTGGATGGAGAAATTAGGCCTACGGTTTATCCTCCTTTGTCTCCTGATGATGTAAAGAGCTTGATAACATCGATATTAACTTCTGAGCAAAGAGAGAGACTCGACAACCAGCTTGAGCTGGATTTTTCATACGCAGTGAGCGGAGTTGCGAGGTTTCGAGGTAATGTTATGAAGCAAAGGGGCACATTAGCAGCGGCTTTTAGAGCTGTACCCTTTACAATGCCAGGCTTTGAGCAGCTTGGTCTACCTGACGAAATAAAAAAATTATGCGATTTATCAAGAGGTCTTGTTCTTGTTACAGGTCCTACTGGAAGTGGTAAATCAACTACTCTTGCTTCATTGATAGATATAATAAATACTAATAGAGCTTTAAACATTGTTACCATAGAGGATCCAATAGAATTTCTTCATAAGCATAAAAAATCTACAGTACGTCAAAGAGAGATTGGAATGGATACTCATTCCTTTAGTTCCGCATTAAGGCATGTATTGCGCCATGATCCAGATGTTATACTTATTGGAGAGATGAGAGATTTAGATAGTGTATCCATTGCTCTAACTGCAGCTGAAACAGGTCATCTAGTGTTTTCAACACTGCATACTCAAACAGCTCCTTTAACAATATCAAGAATTGTTGATATATTCTCCGATGATAGGAGAGAGCAGGTACGCCAACAGCTTGCAGGATCGCTCAAAGCAGTTATATCACAACAGCTACTACCTCGTGCAGATGGTAGTGGTCGTGTGGTTGCTGTAGAGTACATGGTAGATACTCCGGCAGTTAGAAACCTCATTAGAGAAGGTAAAGAGCATCAACTATACAGCACCATACAAATGGGACATTCATATGGAATGCAAACCATGGACTCAGCTCTTGTAAAGCTTTACCAAAGTGGAAAAATAACAAGTGACATTGCTTTAGAGTATTGTATTGATGCAGCCGAAGTGAAGCGAATGATACGAAATTGGGGATAAGCTAAAAGGGGATAAAAATGCCTGTATTTAATTATGAATGTATAAATAAACAAGGGGAAGTTGTAAAGGGACAGCTAACGGCTGATACTCTTTCAAATTCTGCAAGCAGATTAAAAGAGATGGGGCTTGTTGTAATAAATATTAAGCAGGTTAAGCAAAACAACTCTACCTTTTTAAAAAAAGAAAAAAAAGTGACGCTTGGCGACTTAAGCATATTCAGCAGACAGTTTTCAGCCATGCTTTCTGCTGGTATACCCATTACAAAGGCTTTATTTACATTGAGTAGACAAACTGAAAATAATACATTTAAGCATGCATTGGAGAGTATCTCGCAAAATGTTGAAGATGGTATGAACCTTACAGATGCTTTTAGAGCATACCCTTCAATTTTCCCTGCAATATACATTTCTATGATTGAAGCCGGGGAGCTGGGGGGAATGCTTGAAACGGCACTAAATAGGCTCTCAGATCAATTATTGAAGGAAAAGCAGCTTCAAGATAATGTGAACTCTGCAACATTCTATCCTAAGATGGTTTTAGGGTTTGCGCTAATAATATTTGTTGCAATGCTTATTTACCTTGTACCGGTATTTCAAACCTTTGTACCTGACGGAACACCTATTCCAGGCATCACAAGGTTAATATTTAATATGTCCGCATCGGTTAGAAGCAATTGGCTCATATGGTTGTTGTCGGTTGGTGCCGTTGTAACTGCTGTTATGGCATTATTTAAAAGCGATTTAGGAAAAAATGCCTGGGAAAGAGTTAAGCTAAATATTCCGATATTCGGTAAGCTAATCCAAAAGACTGTTATAGCTCGTTTTTCACGGACATTAGCAACACTATTAGCAGGAGGCATACCTGTAGTACAGGCGTTACAAAGTGCAGGGCCAACATCTGGAAGTCTTTTATTAGCCAATGTGGTAGATGAATCAACAAGAAGGATTGAAGAGGGGAGAAATATTTCTACACCACTTGAAGAAAGCGGTTTATTCCCTCCTATGGTTACACAAATGATTGCAGTTGGTGAAGAAACGGGTCAGCTTTCTGAATTGCTTGATCAAATTGCATCCTTTTATGAAGAGGAAGTTGGAGTTATGACAAAAGGGCTATCTTCATTAATAGAACCCCTAATGCTTATGTTGGTTGGCGTGGTTGTGGGTGGGATGTTAATTTCATTATACTTGCCTATTTTTACATCTATTACTGCTTCATATTGATGGTCATAAAAGAATTGGAGAATTGCTATGGGTATTTTTAAAAAATCAGTAGTTGGTATAGAAATTGATACAACTGAAATAAGAGCAGTAAACTTGAGTGGCTCTTCCGATAAGCCACAGCTTCTTTCGTATGGTCGACAATCACTTAAAAAGGGTATTGTCAATGATGGAGCTGTACTTGAACCTAAAATGCTTGTTGAAGCTATTATAGGCTTATGGGAGACTAATAA
>DASRMZ010000280.1:0-6305 GCA_035647675.1 Thermoclostridium sp.
TAGTAAAACAATGGTACCGCTAAGAGGTGTAATGGAAGCAGTTGGTGCTGATGCAAGCTTTATGCCGATACCTAATAACATCCAGAAAATTGGTGAAACAGCCACAACACTATCATTAAATATACCAGTTACACAATAACCAATAACAGATAAGACAATTGTGGCTATAATAATTCTCCTGTTTGTATATTGAACACCCATGCCGTCTTCTTGGATTGAAGGCATAGGCGCTGGCAAACTTGTGCATATAGACATTAATGCCTTAATTATAAACCAAATTATAAGAGCCAATATACAAACAAGGGAGAGCACACCAGAGCCTAAAGCTATTTGCAAATACCAATTATGGGGTTTTGAGATAATGGCCCATATAGCCCCATAATTGAGCTTGCCTACTATATCATTTTGCGGGAAAATGAAAGTAAATGTATCGGGACCATATCCAATAAATATTGCACTTTTTAATAATGGTATTGATCTTGACCATATATACCCTCTACCTGATGCAAATGATTCTCTGCCAATGAACCCAAAAGAATCTGCTGTTTCTATATCAGTTACCTTTCCATTATAACCAACTACTTTCAACTGATCATTGATATGTATAAACTCAATGTCTTTTCCGTCCATTTCGAGCATTAACCATACATAATCTTCTTCTTTTATTTCGTAGCCAATTATATCTGTATACGGTTCTTGGAAAAAGCGAATACCTATTCCGTTGCTATCCTTTTCATGCAAAATAGCCTTTGATTCGCTATCACGAAAAATAAATCCCTCTTTTGTGTATTCCACTTCTAATGCCCATTTGTTAGTTTCGATCTCTGCATTTATACCATCTATCATTACATCCTCAAAAATAAGTTTCTCTTGCTGAACTTTTCGATTAAATGGATTTAAGCTTCTCACTTCATTCCATATAGCACCATTGGAATATGTGTTCATTAGCATAAATATTAAAACTGCATAAATAGTAGTTGCAAAAAACCACTTTAACTGTTTTTTTAATTCATGACGCATAAGAATAAGAAACAAAATAAATGTTACAGCAAACGCTATATATCCTGCTCTTGATTGTGAGGCAATTAGTAGAAAAAAAGTAGGTCCGAAATAGAGCATAATATATAGTAATTTCTTTATTGTGACGGTTTCTATAAGTATTAAAGCAAATGCAACTGGCAACAGCAAAACAGCATATGTTCCAACATAGTTTGAATTTCCTATAGTCGAAGATATTTCATATGGTCTTTCAGTGAATAAAATCCCGGTAAACTGCAATAAACCTATAAATGCAACAACGAATGAGCCAATACAAATCATCTTGAAAATAGTCGTAGCATTTGATGTTTTATTTACTAAACAATAAAAAAATACCAAGACAAAGCAATAACTAAGCTGAGTCAATGCTCCTTCGAAATGATCCACTATTCCAAATAAAGCCGAAATTTTATAATCTGAAAAAATCACCGATAATAATATGCAGGCAATATAAGGAGGTAGCAGGAGTAGACTTCTGTGAAGCTTCACTTCAATGTCTCTTTTAAACACAAATATAAAAAAGAGGAATATAGTTGCAACAAAAAGTGAGATCATTTTAATTAAGCTATAATAATCGTCATAACTTTGGGTGTTTAGCAAAACTTGTGCCATCTGTCCGTTATTCAAAACAGTAATGCGTAGTACTATTACCGGTATTATGATAGCGATAACAAACGCTGGTATATACAACGCATCTATGCTTTTTAATAATCCTGTTTTGGATCTTTGATTAGATATAATATTCATACTTCCAAACTAATAATTCATATATTTGTTCAATATCTTTCATACCACTTTATTCGCTTCTCTTCGTTTAGGGTTTTTTTCTTATAAAAAATCTTCTCGTTGTGGGGTAAATATATCTAGAATAATTGAATCATCCTCTAATGCTACGGTTCCATGAATAGCATCGGCAGGAATATACACACTATCGCCCTTTTTTAAAATCTGTGTCTCACCATTTAAAGTAAATTCAAAAGCACCATTTGCTATATAGCTAACTTGTTCGTGAGAATGGGTATGGGGATCTCCCTCTGCATTCTTCTCAAACTTGACCTCTACCATCATAAGTGAACCACCTCGTCCTAATATCTTGCGAGTAACACCTTTTCCTGCATTTTCTGACTTAATATTTTCGTTATTAACAAACATAGTAAACCTCCTAAATAATTTTGTTGAATAACACATGTATTGTCCATGTATTATCAGTTCCTATACTACATATTTTTTTATTTTCTTAAATGTCTTTATCACTTCATCATCAAGCACTAATTCGCAGCTTTTCATGCCTTGCTCTAACTGTTCATCATTACTAAATGACACAATGGGAACAGATGCAAATTGCTGATGCATAATGTATGCCAGTTCGACTTCGATTAAGCTGACACAAACTTCTTTTGCTACCTTAATCAATTCATCAAATATGAGCTTATTTGACAACGTATCATATCTGGATGATATTTTGTCAGATATATCCTTGTTCAAAAACAATTTAGTGAAATATCCTTTTGCGGCTGAAGTATACGCCATTACACTCATGTTGGTCTTTTCATGGTAATTAAATGTTTCCTCATCCATTAAAACAAGTGTTTTGTCCGTCATAGCACTTTCATTAATATCTGCTAAACTCCACATAAGTTGGTTGCAAACAAATCCAGCATAATTATGCTCTTTAGCATAAGTATTTGCTTCAATAATTCTAGGCAAACTCCAGTTAGAACAGCCATAATATCGAATCTTCCCCTGCTGCCTTGCTAGCTCTAGCACATCTAAAGCCACTGATACTGGCACATCTGGATCATCACGATGTAAAAAGTATAGATCTATATAGTCTGTTCCCAAGTTTTCTAAGCTTTCATCTATGTCTCTTTTTATCTCTGTGGAATTAATCCTCGAAATGCTCATATCAGAAATAGGTGGATGAGCACCCTTCGTGCTTATAATTACCTCTTGCCTAAGACCTGTTTCTTTAAGCCATTCACCAATTATATTTTCGCTTCTTCCCTTTGTTCCAGGTACCCAGTCACCATATACATGAGCAGTGTCTATGAAATTGCCGCCTAATTCAAAGAAATTATTCATCTGGTTTTTTGCTGCCTTAGTATCCATTTCTGTACCGTAATTTACTGTACCTAAGCTTAATTGTGAAACATATAATTCGGTATTGCTGAGTAAAACCTTTTTCATCATGCTCACCCCTTGATATTTTGATGTAAACGACATGATTTGAACCACTCATGGCTGTATTATTATTTATTATAACATTTTCTCTTCTTTTCGTCCTCATAACTTAATCAAATATGAACAATAATATGAAATGGTAGTTCTAACGATGGGTACATACAAATTCATGGTATAATTTATTATAGAGCTGATATAGCTTTGAGTTAACAGCCATTAAAGGGAGGTTTTGTATTGGATAATAAAGTACTTGAAACAATTAAAGCAAGGAGTAGCATTCGTGCTTATCAGGATAAACCGCTAAATAAAGAACAAATAGATGCTCTTGTTGAGGCATCCTTGGCCTCTCCGAGCGCTATGGACCGACAACCATGGCACTTTATTGTTGTTCAAAACAAATCTATTATTAATAAGTTAGAAAAAGATGTAGTATCATACTTTGAAAAAACAGGTGACGAAGGTATAATACAACGACTGAAATCAAGGAATAACAAAATTTTCTATGATGCCCCTTGTGTTTTCATCGTTTCGGTAAAACCTGAAGGAATGTACCAGATAGATGTAGGTATTGCTGCACAAAACCTTGCAATTGCCGCTAAGTCAATGGAATTGGATAGTGTAATCCTTGGTTTACCCGCAGTAGTCTTTAATAGCGAAAATGCGGACATGTGGAAAAAGAATTTACAATTCCCAGAAGGTTATGAATACGGCATTGCTGTAGCTGTTGGCTATGCCGCTATGGAAAAAGAACCCCATGTCATGGATCATTCAAAGGTTACCTATATTACGTAGAGTCAATAAATATTATTAAGCTATTAACAACCCTTCTGCTTCAAGCTAAGAAGGGTTATGTTTTTTTGTAAAACCTTCAAAATACTAATTCACGAATTGTTCGAAACAAAAGTAAAAGCCTGTTTTATTCCCCATCCAACGCTACAGACGCATATTGACTGTACCACTCCTCATAGTGAGTAGTGTTTTTTAAATTATGTGCAAGAACTGACCAAACCTCTGCATCTGCGAAATTATGGCTCCATGAAGATGTACCAGCAAGGTTGTATTTATGAACTAAAGAAGATTTTAAGTTTACAGAGTGATGGTTTTCCAGCCACATTTTATATGTTACATCTTCCTTTTCATAAGAAACTTTGTATTGACCGCTTTCCTCATCCCATTCAGGTGTAGCGTTGTTTTCTTCAATTAAACGCTCTGCTGCTTGAATGGTCAAAGCTTTACCTGTTTTAGCCGTTACCTTTCCACTGCTCTCATCAATAGTTTCTTCCCAAAGGCGTGTATACAGTGGAATACCCAATAAAAGCTTTTCAGCAGGAACTTCCTTTAATGTCTTTTTTAAATTTTCTTCAACCCAAACAATTTGTGCTGTAGAACCAGAAACCTTACTTCCTGCCCATGTTTGATCATAGGTCATAAGGCATACATAATCTACAGTTTCTGCGAGAGCCTTTCTATCATAGCATTTTGACCATGTATCGCTTCCATCAGGGATGCTAACATCAACAGAGACAATTAGACCTTGCTCTCTTAACAACGGCGTAATTTCCCTCACGAACTGGGTATAGGCGTCTTTATCGTGCTTATACATATTTTCAAAATCTAGGTTTATTCCATCGAGCTCATATAATGACGCAAAGGCAAGTAATTGCTTTATGACATATTCTCTTTTTAAACCATTGTTTAGTATTTCACTTGTATCATCTATATTTCCAAAATCATTAGCTACAAGTGCCCAAACCTGGTAACCACTCTCATGTGCCCATTGTACATATTGAGGGTCTACCCTGTTAATCAAATCGCCTTTAATATTTGCAATCTGAAACCATGTAGGTGACATAACATCAATGCCAACCTCATCTACCCTTTCAAGATATGCTTTCGTAGGATTATATAGTTGATCCCAAACTAAATTAATTTTGTCCTTGGGCAGATCTGGTCTGTCTTTAACCTTATCGGGAATGAGCCCTATCTCGTAGGATTTAACTACAATATCCTCTTTCTTAATGTACCCTAAGAAGCCTTCCTGTGTTCTTACCTTGTACCATTGGTCATATTCTTCAAAAACATACATTTTCGAGTCTTCTGTATGAAAAGCATGATTGTCGAATATTTTTATTATAGGGTACCTTATACTTCTTCCCTTTCTTACAATGGCACCGGTAGTCACAGGATATCCAATTCTATGAATTTCGTCCTCCCGGTCGACAATAACTACATTTGAATCGTTTGCATATCTAATGTTGATTTTATAATATGATGATAAAAACTCAATGGGAAGGTATAGCACTCCATCAATCTCAGTGGCTGGAAACTTCAACTCTAAGGGCTCTTCATTAATAAAGGCATCTAGTTTATCTGTTTCCATTTTTATTACCTTATCAAAAGTGGTCACTGTAACCTTTTTAAGAGTTTCATCCCACCATATATATGGATCAAAGTGAGCCTTTACTATATCAAAGGGTAGAAGAATCTGTCCTTCAACAACCCGAGGGGGATTTTCGTGTAAAATTTCCTGTCCCTCGATAACAAGTATTGTATCTGTGCCTTCATAGCAATCTACAAAGCTATCATTAGGCTTAAAGTAATGGTTATAAATCAACGCTGCACCAGCTGCACACCCTATAGCCAATATTAATATTATTAAAAATATAATTATATCCTTTTTCATTTTTCCCCCTTGGAGACAACCCTTCTTTTATAGATATGCTGTCAACAACAAATACATAAGAGCATTTTGCAATGTTTATTTTTTAAGTTCCACTATAAAATATATTATGGTTATGGATAAAAGCTTGGCACCGCATATCGTGTGGCTAATATTTATTAAGGCTACATCAAAAAATCCTTGATGAGTATTTTGCAATGTCTTTTTTTAATTCCACTGTTCAATATATTGTGATTATGCACGAAAGCCTGTCACTACATATTGTACGGTTAATTTTTACATGTTAATTTGAAAGTAACTTATCTATTATTATACCTTTTTTTATGACAAAAGTCCTTAGTAAATTAAAGAAAATAATATTTTACAACAAAAAAAGACGCAATGGTGCTTTACCATAGGGATTTAT
>DASRMZ010000281.1:0-7869 GCA_035647675.1 Thermoclostridium sp.
CCTTTAATGCCTCAAGTGCAGGTGAATTCACTGGTTCTGGCGTTGGTGTTGGCTCTGGCGTTGGCGTAATCATAACTACCTCCCTTTCGACCTCTATAACCGTTGTTTGTGTTTTAGCATCAAAATCAACCTTGGCAGAAATACCGCCATAGTCATTGAACGCCTTTATCAAATCTGCAATGGAATAATAATTCCTTCCGTATTGTTCGCCCTCTATCTCCACAGTAACAATTCTAATGTCGTTTATCGGGTTCCATTTATCGCAAGTTTCAAATTGTCATTAAAATATGAATTGCTTATTATATCTGCACCAAAAGCCACGGTAGACGCAAGTATAACCCCTATCACAATGCCTATAATAAGCTGTCTGCTATTTTTCAACATAACTATCGCCTCATATACCATTATTATACAGCAAGATACGGCATTTACCAATTAATTCTCATCGAAAGTGCAGGTAGATTTGACACACACAATTTCAAACTCATAAATGAACAATTCACGTTATTTGTTTATTATAGGGAAACAATACTGTTGTAATGGCGTCTTTACAGACCAAAATATTCCATGCTATATAATTTATAACGACATAACGACGTCATTACACAAGGGGTCTATTTGCCCTCAGGATTGATTCTATAATTCGGTGGGTAATTTTCATTATTCTATCACAAACGCCTATACGATTAAAATAAACAGCATAGCGACGATTTACATTGAAAGGCTTCCTGGTAGGTTGTAACAAAAAACTTTTCTTCCATCCTTTATTCAGTTATGATATAATTATCTTCGGGACAAGGAGGCGGTTATTGTGGAAGATAAAACCTTTGAATTATTAACAAGAATGTATAATGAGTTTACAAGCTTTAAAAGCGACATGAATGAGTTCAGGCACGAAACCAATAAAAAACTTGATGCAGTTAACGGTCATATCATACGACTTGAAAACGAGCATGGTCAAAAGCACGATGCCCTCTTTGATGGCTACAAACAGACATATGAAAAGCTTCAGGGACATGACAAAAGGTTCGATGATATTGAAACAAAGATGGACAACCTGTCTCTTGAAGTAAGCAGCCATGATTCTAAGCTTGAAGTATTAGAAGGTGGCCGGAAGAAATAATATAGAACCTATCCCCCCCTAACATCATAGAAAACATCATTTGGACACATCTACCGACACATTTACAACACAATTTGATATCGTTAACAGCCCCCTGTACTTTCTAACCTCAAAGTTAAAAAGTCCTTTTCTTCTACGAGTTGAAGCATACATTTAAAAGTATAAAGAACGGAGAGCACCTATTGACATGCAGAAGGAGAAGATCGATTTTTTGAAACAACATGGTTGTCCTTATAGTTCGCCATTTATCTATGCAAGCGGCTTTTTAGATGTTTCAAATCGTACAGATATGTGGGTTTGGATAGACGATAATAAATTAAAGTTTTTGCAAAGAAGCGGGGAAATGAGAAGTGTCGAATGTGATAACATTTTGTTCTTTACTATTAAGGGTAGCACAAAAACCAATACTCGAATTTTGGGAAGCGATACCGGGGCCATAAACACGATGATAACAGAAGGTATACTTGGAACTGCAGCTGCAATGAAAAACATCCAGCCTATCAGTAACATTCATACTATCGATGAAAGGCACACAATACTCAAGGTTAAAATAAATAACAGTGATACATTTATAGTTTTTCAAAAAGGTGATTTATATGATTACTTACTTGAACGAATCCCTGAAAAGGAACAGTCTTTCATCGAAATGAAATCACCAAAGATGTCTAAAACCCTCTATTATAAAGGCTTGCATAAACCTATAAAAAGATACAAAAAGTCATGTATCGCACTCCAAAACCGTGGGCCGCGGGTTCGAATTCTGTCTCCCCTGCCACATAAAAGCCTGTAATCATAATGGTTACAGGCTTTTTATAATATTATTCGTATTAGCTATTCTTTCATGATTTTGTTCAAACTTTTTTGCGAATATTTGTCCTTTCTTTTTTTCATTGTGATATAATTAATTTTATAGATCAGGAGATGGTATAAATGCAAGATAAAACATTTGAGCTATTGGAAAAAATGTATTCTGAAATAAACAAACGTTTTGACTCGATGTATACAGAAATAAACAAACGTTTTGACTCGACGTATACAGAAATGAATGAACGATTTGACTCAATAGACAAACGTTTTGACTCAATAGACAAACGTTTTGACTCAGTGCAGGAAGATATTAAACAAATACTCGAAACAAAAGCTGATAAAACTGATATTGTTCGCCTTGAGAACGTACACGGCGGCAAAATTGATTCACTCCTTGATGGTTACAAGCAAGTATATGAAAAAACCCATGAACACGATAAAAGGTTTGACGATATCGACTATAAGGTGGATAACCTTTCTTTGAAAATAACCAGCCATGATACCAAGCTTGAGGTTATAGAAGGCGGCAAAAAGAAATAGCATCATATCACTCACATCATGATACAAGCAACCAAAATTTTGACGGCTATAAATAGAACGAGTTAATCACTTTAATATTTATTTGTGCTAAATATAAACACATATATCATTAGTTTTTAAATTCAATATTTCCCTATGATCTTTTTATCCTTTCCGCGTTTTAGATCTATAGAAGGATAGCTTTTTGTACTAATTTTGCGTACATTTTTTCCCTATCATGTTATAATAAGCTTTAGATAAAAATTCTAAATGCGGGAGGGAAAATATAGTGATACACGATAAGATTTCACATCTAAAATCCTTGTTAAATGAGCATACTGAACTAAGAGCACAGGTTAATACAAATAGATCTGTATCCATTCTCAATGGGAATATTATTAGCAACCTACGTTCGGATGTAAGCGGCGTTTCAGCAAGGATGTACAAGGGCGGAGTTTATGGATTTGCTTCTGGTGCAGAATATAGCGATGAAAATATAAAGAAAGTTATTCTTGTAGCAGAAGAAAATGCAACTTTTATGGATTCAAGAATTAAGAAAAACAAACCTAAGCTTCCCACAATCACCACTGGAAAAAGGGAACTTCTAAAGGATGTCAGGGATGTCCAGCAAAAACTGCTTATTAATTTCGCAAAGGAGATTGACAGCTATATCAGCAAAAAGTACCCCGATTTATCAAGCCATACAACAGCTATACGTTGTGACAGCATGGAAAAACTCCTTACTGTAAGTGACGGATTTGATTCCCATTCCCTGTTACCACGTAGTTTTGTTTACATATTTTTATCTGTAAATAGCAAAGATGGTACTCCTGTTGAATTATATAAACCATTTGGAGGCTTTGGCTATTTTGATGAAGTTTTTGGTAATCCAAAATTACTCCATGAGGGCATAGACGGTGTTTATACTGAACTTATGAAAAAGGTCGAAGGTGTATATTGTGAGGCAGGATATAAGGATGTTGTTATGCATCCCGATCTTGCTGGTATTCTTGCTCATGAAGCCGTTGGACATACTGTGGAGGCTGACTTAGTCCTAGGAGGCTCAGTGGCTGCTTATAATTTAGGGAAACCCGTCGCAAGTCAGCTTGTTACAATGGTTGACTTTGCAAACACAGCACTGGGAGAGCAAGTACCTTTGCCCATTTATGTTGATGACGAAGGAACACCAGCAGAAGATGCTATTTTAATAAAGGATGGTATTCTTACTGGATATATGAACAATCGTGAGTCTGCACAGCATTTTGACACAAAACCCCAAGGAAACGCTCGTGCTTTCCTATTTTCAGATGAGCCTTTAATTCGCATGCGCAATACCGCTATTCTACCTGGAAAAGACAAGCTTGAAGATATGATTGCATCCATAGATGACGGTTATTATTTAACAAAAACAAACAACGGTCAAGCTGATACAACAGGTGAATTTATGTTCGGAGTTTGCATGGGTTATGAAATCAAGAATGGAAAGCTTGGAAGAGCCATTCGCGACACCACCATATCAGGGGTTGCATTTGAAATGTTAAAAACCGTTGATATGCTATCAGACGATATGACATGGACATGTTCCGGGATGTGTGGCAAGAAACAGCCAATGCCTGTTGGTATGGGTGGTCCTGCGATAAAATGTAAAGTTAATATTGGTGGACGATAAGGGGGAGTAAAAAAATGAAAACAAATAAAGAGATTGCCTTATATACACTTGATGCCTTGAAAAAATCTGGGGCCGAACATGCACAATGCTTTGTTTCCTCTGGTAAGGTTGATGAGCTTAGCGTTGATATTGGCGAATTCAGTTTATTGAGAACGCTATTCAATAGCACCATCACAATGAAAGCCTTACTAAACGGTAAAAAAGGGGTTACTTCAGTGAATAAATTGGATAAAGACTCCATAGATAATGCTGTACGCGAGTGTATTTCAGCCGCAGACTCTTCTGAAATTGACGATGCTGAAGCAATTGCACCCAAAGACAATAATGAAGACTTTTTATCAGGAGCCATCAACCCAGATAAAGATAAGTTATTTGATAGATTACAAGAGCTTATTGTTGATGTGAAAAACCATTATCCCAAAATAGTTCTAGGCCAATTTATATCGAAATACTCTCATTCAGATAGCGTGTTTGTAAACACAAACGGAGTAGAATATAATTATACACATGGAAATTATGATATTAGCTCTACTTTTTTAGCTCGTGATGGTGAAAGTACATCATCATTTAATGGATATGGGGCTCTGTTTGATTCATTAGACAAAAAGATTATTGATATTGGCATGCTAAGAACACTATTTGAAGAAAGCCAAAAGCAAATTTACACTGTACCCTATTCAGGTAAGTTTTTAGGTAAGTTGCTTATTACTCCGGCTTGTCTTATGGATATTATATTAATGACTCTTAATATTTTCATATCTGATTCTTCAATCATAGACGGTACAAGTCCTTGGAAATCGAAGCTTGGAAAACAAGTAACCTCTGATAAGTTAACCATATCTACAAAACCGTTAGATCCCCAGATAGTATGCGGTGAGAGATTTACAACTGAGGGCTTTAAAAGCACAGACATGGATATAATTAAAGATGGCATATTGCAAAGCTTTATGTTATCAAACTATGCTTCAAGAAAAACAGGTTTTCCAAGAGCTTTGAACTCAAGTGGCAATTTATTTGTTAAACCAGGTAGTAAAAGCTATAATGAGCTTGTTAAAAGCGTAGACCGTGGAGTGCTTTTGAATAGATTCTCTGGCGGGCAACCAAGTACAAATGGCGATTTTTCAGGCATTGCCAAAAATAGCTTTTTAATTGAAGATGGTAAAATTACTGATGCTTTGAGCGAAACCATGATAAGCGGCAATTTAATTGATTTGCTTAATAGTATAATAGGTGTTTCAACAGAAACAATATGCGATGGCTATGCATCTCTTCCCTATATACTATTTGATGGTGTAACAGTCTCAGGTAAGTAAAACTGGAAAACGGATTTCGCTATGAGTGGCTAAACTACATACTATAAATAATTTTACTGCATTACTAAAATTCAATACTAAAATTCGATGCAATACCCATTGCCATTTACAAGGTTCATCCGTTTAACCTAAATAATATTATAACTATGTAAAAACTTACAACATCACATAATATCAAAAGCCCAAAGAGATTAAAATCTGAATCTTTTTGGGCTTTTAAAACCTTACATAAATAGGCATTTGATTATTTGGAACCTTTTTATTAATTCATCGTCAATATAGTGTATAACAAAACAAAATAGAATGGAGTATGTAAATGAAAAAAATAATCATCTTAAGTATTGCATTAATATTGATATTAGGTTTGACTGCGTGTAATCCAAATGGAGATACACAAGCACCAGCTATGGATCCCGTACTTAACGAGAGCCTTGAAAGCATTCTTGATAAAATATATGAGACTGCCAACCTAAGCGAGGATTTCAAGGAATATTCTTTGTCTACTCTTCTAAAAACAGAAATTACTGAAGAGCGAAGTGAATATTATTTTGGTAAGGAAGGAATAGACTTCGAAGAGGCGCTGGCATCTGAACCAATGATGATGCCTTCAGCATATGAACTAACACTTGTGCGCGTGAAAGAAGATGCTGATATTGAAAAACTAAAAGAGGAAATTCGAGAAAATGTCAATCCAAATAAATGGATTTGTGTTGGTGTAGATCCTGAAAACGTAGTTGTTGATAGCATTGATAATTTAATCATTATTATTATGAGTGATAGCGAATGTGAGGCTCTTCACGACGCGTTTCTCGCTTTGAAAGGATAGTCATGCTATTTTCAAGTATCAGCTTTTTGTATTATTTTCTTCCTATAGTATTAATAATATATTTTGCTGTACCAAGTAAATTGAAAAACTTTGTCTTATTTTTATCCAGTCTGTTTTTCTATTTCTATGGTGAACCAATTTACTTTTTTCTTTTGGTAACGGCATCCTTTTCAGGTTACTTCCATGGATTATGGATGGGAAAGATAAAAAAGAGGAGATATGCGAAATTGGCGCTTATCTCCTCCATCCTTTTCAGTGTTGGCCCTTTGTTATTCTTTAAGTATACCGATTTTGCAATTAAAAATTTTAATCTTATTTTCAAATTGAACATACCCCTACTAAACATTGCACTACCAATAGGTATAAGCTTTTATACGTTTCAGATCCTTTCCTATACAATTGATGTTTATAGAGAAAAAGCAAGCGTTCAAAAAAGTTTTATTAATTTTGCAACTTATGTAACTTTGTTTCCACAGCTTATTGCAGGGCCGATAGTCCGTTATACCACCATAGAATCCGAGCTTTCATGTAGAACACATTCAATTAAAGATATAGCTTACGGTATTAACCGCTTTATAATAGGGTTATCAAAGAAAGTGATTCTAGCCAATTCTCTTGGCGAGCTTGCAGATATAATCTCTAAGACTAACGACATGACTATATTGCTTTATTGGATGCAGGGTATTGCATTTATGATACAAATCTATTACGATTTTTCAGGCTACAGTGATATGGCTATAGGATTAGGACGCATCTTCGGGTTTGGCTTTCTTGAAAACTTCAACTATCCTTTTATATCAAAAAGCCTTACAGAATTTTGGAGAAGGTGGCATATATCTTTAGGCACATGGTTTAGGGATTATATATATATCCCAATGGGAGGTAGTCGCACAAGTACATTAAAATGGCTTAGAAATATTTTTGTTGTTTGGTTTTTAACGGGATTTTGGCATGGTGCTGAGTGGACGTTTATTCTGTGGGGTCTATATTTCGCAATATTCCTGTGCGCAGAAAAGCTGTTCTTATCTAAGCTCTTAGAAAAAATCCCGGTTTTCGCAAGACGTATTTACACGCTGCTCTTTACTTTGTTAAGCTTTGTTTTGTTTAACAGTGACGGTTTAGCTGATTGTGTAATCAACTATAAAGGAATGTTTGGATTTATAGATCTGCCTTTATACAACCCAGAAACATTATATTATTTAAAGAGTTTTATGGTTCTTTTGTTAGTCTCAGCAATTGGTGCTACACCATTACCAAAAAAAATATTGGAAAAAGTAAAAAATGTTCGATTGGGAAAATGGTCAATTAGCCTTTTAGAGCCAGCCTTACAGGTAGCCTTATTATTAATTGTTACAGCGTATTTAATTGACGGTTCATTTAACCCCTTTTTATACTTTAGGTTTTGATATGTTAATTAAAGCTTTTGCGATGTAGCTTAATTAATATTTTATGAAGCGTCGCAAGATGCCCTAACTAAATGAATGCTAAAATTTAGTTTTATGTAAAAAAGTGTTATATGCCAGTCAATGACTGGTACAGGATAGAGGAGATTTTTCAATGATTGACAAAATAAAAAATATAACCACAATCGCTTTGTTTATTATAATTACAT
>DASRMZ010000282.1:0-32231 GCA_035647675.1 Thermoclostridium sp.
TTACTGTCAAAGCAAACTCTTTAAAATCATCTTACATAGGCCAAATCATAGACAATGAAGGCTCCGTTGAAAAATGATCTGTGAAAATTGCTTGAGCATCTTCGACTGTAAGCTCTTCATATACCTTTGCATAGTCAAAGAAATATGAACCTTTAAAAAATAAGGGTATAAACTCATGTGAGATATTTTCAGGAGAATTTAGACTTCTTATAAATCTACCTTCATGAGCTTTCTTTATTCTCTCAAAGCTTTTTATATCAACACCATTTTTATGCATATATTGGATCTGTTTATTAATTTTTTCAGCAACCTTTTTGGGTTCCTTTGATTGGCCACCCCAAATGGTATACCCAAAGGATTCTTCTAAGTTTACATCACTACTAAAACCCTGGTTAATCAATCCATCACTGTATAATTCATTATATAACACTGAGCTTCTTCCAATCAACATGGATAGTAATATTTCAAGAGCTACTTGCCTTTTTATAAGATCGAACCCCAAAACTGAGGGGTTATCCTTTATGCCCATAAGAAATTGTGGCATGGCTACAGCAAGTTTTTGCTCAGCTTGCTTTTTATTATGATGTGGTGGTTCTTTAGAAAAAATGTTTTTAATTTCACCTGGATCATTTGTGGCCTCAATTCCCTCTTCAACCATATCAAAAATAGCCTGAGGTTCAACATCACCTACTACAACAATTACCATGTTTGATGGATGATAATAAGTATTATAGCATTTATACAATTCCTCTTTTGTTATTTTTGAAATGCTTTCGACAGTACCTGCAATATCTATTTTCACAGGATGATCTACATACAGAGCATTTAGTAAATTAAAAAATACCCTCCAGTCAGCATTATCTTCATACATCCTAATTTCCTGCTCAATAATTCCCTTTTCTTCTTCTACATTTTCATCTGTTAAATAAGGGTGCTGTACAAAATCAAGCAATAGCTTGAAGTTATCGTCAAATTGATCGGTACATGAAAAAAGGTACACTGTTTGAGTGGATGAGGTATAAGCATTGGACTGAGCACCTATTTTTGAAAACTTATCCATAACATTTCCATCTTTTTGTTCGAAAAGCTTGTGCTCAAGAAAATGAGCAATGCCATCTGGCACCTTTGATTCACTTTCATCACCTGGTGCAATAAAACAATTATTAATTGAACCGTAGTACGTTGCAAATGTTGAATAAACTTTATTATATCCTTCTTTAGGAATTACAAAAGCCTTTAGTCCACTTGAGTGGCTGTATTCATAAATTTTTTCTTGTATTCTACTAAACTCCAGTATTTTCATCACTTATCTCTCCCTTCCCCTTCCCCTTCCCCTTCTCCAGATAGAGATGTTAGGAAATAGACTGTATCCTGCGATATTGATTTTGCTACACTCACGACATCTTCCTTTGTAACTGCATTTAGACTTTCAATATAATGGGCGCTGTTATGATTTTGACCAGCTAGATTTTGGCTAAAATAAAACCCCACCATAGCACCTTGACTATCTTGCATAGATTTTAGCGCTGTTTCAAGACTTTTTTTCGTTGCCTCCAACTCATGATCAGATATATTTCCATCTTCAATGGCTTTGAACTGCTCTAAAATAGTTTTTTCGGCCCTTTCCTTTTGGGATATTTCAATACCACTGCATGCCACCAGAAGACCCTTAAACTTTTCTATTGTGGAAAATGTTGAGTATGCAAGACTTTCTTTTTCTCTTACATTTTGGAATAGCTTTGATTGTACCCCTCCCCCAAGAATACCATTGTAAATAACAAGGGAATAATACATTGGATCATTTGCTTCAATTTGAGTTCTAAACCCTAGGCAAAGCTTTCCTTGGCTAACATCCATAGGCTCTTCAATGTGACGTATCTCTTTTATTTCTTTTTTAACTTTTATTGGCGGAGGAGTAAGGATGCTTCCTCTTTCTATTCCATTAAATTTATCAACATATTTTTTTATTTGCTCGCGGCTAATATTTCCTGATATATATACATAAATAGGACTTTGGGATAGAAGCTGTGTATAGCGATTCATTAGGTCTTGGTTTGTTAATGCCTTTGCTCCTTCTTCGTCACCATCCTTGTAAACAGCAAAGGGTTCGTCAGCACACATTTCTTCCATGCAGCGTTCGAGTGAATAATACATTTTGTTGTTTACGCGGCTTCGAATTCTTTGTATAAGATTTTCTCTTTCCTGTTTAAAATAATCCCTATTAAATATCCCATCTTCTATAACTGGATCTGTTAAAATCTCAAATAGGATACCCCCAACCTCTTCAAATAGGTTTGTTTTATCTACTGTAAACTGGTCAGATACAAATCCCGCATTTAAATGAACTATTTGGTATTCGCCATCTTTAGACACTGCCGCATTAATACTTGCTCCATATAATTCTTCGAGATGTAGTGCAAGCTCCTGTTGTGTTGGGAAACGACTACATCCTCTTTTTAATACATGAGGTATAAGTGCATTTTGAACTGCCCTCTTTTTTTCTAAAGGATCCACTAGAAAAATATCAATCCGAACTGTTTTAAACTTATCAGACTTCACATGGAAAAAAGATATTCCATTTTTTTCACTTATCTTGTCTACATTAGTAATTTCAACATGCTTCATTGCTCCATCATCCTTTCTTTACGGGAGTACCACCTTTATTCTTACCCATTGTACACCATGTAAATTCATTTGACCTCATTCTATTTTTGTAGCTAATGTTTTCGCGATATAAACTTATTAAATATTAGCTGTACAAACAGTTCACGCCATTAATGTTTTGTGGTATAACCCAGCTTTCGTTACTGTCCACGCCCTTTATATTTTGAGATATAGCTGTGCACTAACGGAAACGACGCTTCATTTGCAAGAGCTGTATAGTCAAATTCAGGCAAGCCGAAACTCGCAAAAACGCTCTTAAAAAACTCTAGTTGCATTTTTGCTCAAACAGTCGGCTTACGGATCTTCATCCTGGCTATACATCTCTAAGCTTCATTCCGCTAGTGTTTTCCTTATATTGCACAGCTATATCTCTATGGTTACCTGCGAATTCTAAACCAGCCTTCAATTTTATTTTATTTGTTCTATCTACAAAAAACCGTTTTCTTCCGATATAATGTATATAAGGATAATATAATTTGTACTATACTGCAATAACAGTATTTTTTAATGTCGTTAATTCCGACTAATGCTTTTGCGATGTAATATTGCAAACGCAAATAGTATACATTAAATGATTGCTTGCATTAGTATTAATTTTATCACATACCAAAAATTGAGGTGACTATATTGTTCTACATTGTCTTGGAAAATCAAATTCATTTACTTATCATTTTACTTTTTTCTACATATATCTATTTGTCGTCGTTATCACTCAAGCTGGATTTGTTCTTAAAGAACTTAGGGGCATCTTTCTTTATTCCTCTAATCCTTGGTATAATGTCGTTTTTGACATTAAATAGCTCATACGCAGAATCATACCTCTTCTTTGCAGAGTTTTCCCTTATAACTGCTCTTTTACTTATTCTAGCACTTAAAAACGCAAAGGAGATCAATTATCTTATTTTTGTTGCTTTATATGCTTTTCCACTTATAACTGTCGCTTTGACCTTAAACTTTAATTACATGCAAAACTACACGTTCTTGGTTTTGGGTTTATATGTATATATTGGAGTGCTTTTCTTAGCCATTATTTATAGCCTTGTTATGAAAAGGCATTCCTTGCTGTTTTTATTTACAGGAGCAATATCTATCTGTGCATCTCTTGTAATCCCTCAAATAAACTCTTTACAAATTGCAACTATACTCTCACTAATATTTAAAGCATCGGGATATTTGTTTTTTACTTACTATTATTATAAGTCCACTACTTATAAGCTGGAAAAATCATATTTTGAGCATATAAATTTAATTTCAAGGATTGACAGGAATATGCAAGGTGAGATTAATCGTCGTGTGGAAGAGATTGAACGCTCCAACAAACACCTTGTTGAGCTTAATAAAACAGATAGCCTTACTGGGGCTTACAATAAAAGAACCATTTTGGATTTCATTGATAGTTTAATCAGCAGAAAAAAAATAATGGAATTTTCAGTTATTATGTTTGATATTGATAAATTTAAAGAAATAAACGATAACTTCGGTCACATAGTGGGGGACAAATGTCTAAAGAGCGCAATAAACATTGTTAAAACCAATATGAGAAATGATGATGAAATCGGACGTTACGGAGGCGATGAATTCATAATTGTCGTGACTGAAACAACTGGTGTTAAAGCATACCTTATAGCAGACCGAATGAGAAAAAGCATTGAAGAAATAAGTGACCCTCACTATACCATCTCAGTAGGTGTGGCTTCATATCCTTCGGATGCAACAACTGTAAAAGAGTTAATAAGTGCAGCTGATAGAGCACTTTACATGTCGAAAAAAAATGGCCGAAATATGGTAACTCATATTGGGCAGGACTAACTATTCAAACATTGGATAAAGAGGTTTATTTTAATTTCCACAGTTAAAGCCGATAATTGTTTATATGTGATAGTGCGCAAATTATTTTAATTTGCTAACTTCCTCTGAAAGTAGTTGATTTACAATCTGTGGATCTGCCTTTCCATTAGTCTTTCGCATAACTTGCCCCACTAAAAAACCAATGGATCTTTTTTTCCCATCTTTAATATCATCCACTGCCTTTGGATTGTCTTTAATGACCTCACTAACTAATGCTTTGATTGTGTCAGAATCGGATAAAACTCTAAGTTCATATTTATCGACAATCACACTTGGTTCATCGTTTGTATCCCACATTATTTCAAAAACCTGTTTAGCAATTCTACCGCTGATTATATTTGAATCAATAAGATCAATTAGCTTCGTAAGATTTTCAGGGCTAATGGGTATATTGGTAATTTCCATACTACTATCCTTGAGCCTATTCAATACATCACCCATTATCCAGTTACTAATTGCTTTTGGATTTTTACTCTTCTGTGCTGCACTTTCATAATAATCTGCCAAGGGTTTCGAAGTAGTAATATAAGCAGCATCATATTCTGGCAGCTTATATTGTTTAGTAAATCGCAATTTTCTTTCGTCAGGTAGCTCAGGGATGGATGCATTAATGCTGTCTATCCAAGCATCGTCAATGACAAAAGGGCAAAGATCGGGGTCTGCGAAAAACCTGTAGTCTTGAGCTTCTTTTTTACTTCTTAGCGGATAGCTTTCATATTTCAAATCATCCCATCGCCTTGTCTCTTGAGTAATCACAAGACCTTGTTCTAATTGCTCTATCTGTCTTTTAGCTTCATGCTCCACTGCTCTACCAATTGCTCTTGTTGAATTTAAGTTTTTCATTTCAGTTCTAATTCCTAAAGATTTTTGACACCTAGGTCTTACCGAAAGATTTACATCAGCCCGAAGTGAGCCTTCTTGCATTTTACAGTCTGAAACTTCAGTATATTCCAAAATTGTCTTCAATTTTTCAAAAAAGGCTTTAACTTCTTGTGAGGAACGCATATCTGGTGCAGTTACAATCTCAATCAATGGCACTCCTGAACGGTTAAAGTCTATCAGAGTATCATTACTTGACTCGCTATGGAGCAGCTTCCCAGCATCCTCTTCAATATGAATTCTATCAATTCTAATGGCTTTAGTTTTACCTTCTGCCTCTATATCTAAGTAACCATCCATACATAAAGGCGAATTATCTTGAGAAATTTGATATGCTTTGGGTAGATCAGGATAAAAATAATTCTTTCTATCCTGTTTTGAATGCTTAGCAATGCTGCAATTTGCTGCAAGTCCTGCTTTGATGGCATATTCCACCACCTTCTTGTTTAATACAGGAATCGCTCCAGGTAACCCCACACAGACAGGACAACATTGGGTATTGGGCTCTCCACCAAATTCAGTTGTGCAATTACAATATATTTTTGTTCGGGTATCGAGTTCTGCATGAACCTCTAACCCAATAACAACTTCATATTCCATTAAACCACCATTTTGAGCATTTTTTATTATACATACCTGCTTACAAGCTGTACATTTTATTAGAACTGCATATATTCTTCAAATTTGTTAGCTACTTTAATAAGTGTTCCCTCACCATAGTGTTTACCAATAAGCTGCATACCTATCGGTAAACCTTCGCTGTCCTTACCTATAGGGATAGACATAGCACAAAGACCAGCTAAACTAGCAGATACAGTATATGCGTTGCTTGAATACAAATTGTGTAATCCATCCTGTTTCTCCCCTATTTTGAAGGCAGTTTCTGGTGTTGTAGGGCTCACAATAACATCAACATATTCGAATGCTTTTTTATAGTCATTAATAATTAGCTGTCTTGCCTTTAAAGCCTTTTTATAATACTCATCATAATGACCTGAACTTAAAACATATGTCCCTAATAATATTCGTCTTTTTGCTTCCGTGCCGAAGCCTTGTCCTCTTGTCTTACTGTATAAGCTTTCCAAGTCCTCGTAGTTTTCTGCTCTGTATCCATATCTGATGCCATCATAGCGGGCAAGATTTGAGCTGGTTTCGGCAGAGGATATTATGTAGTGCGCAGCAATAGCATATTCTGTTGTCGGTAGTGAAACCTCTACAATTTCAGCCCCCAGCGATTCTAATATGCTACAAGCATCTAATATTTTTTGCTTAACTTGGCTATTAGTATCTTTTTCTATATAGTCTCTATGAATGCCAATTTTCATTCCTTTTATATCATCTATAAGAAAACTTGTATAATCCGGGTATTTAATGTTTGCAGAGGTTGAATCCTTTGGGTCATATCCAGTAATAGCATTTAGCACTGTAGCACAATCCTCAACATTTCGAGTTATTGGTCCTATTTGATCCATGGATGATGCACTTGCAACAAGTCCATACCTTGATACTAAGCCATATGTAGGCTTTAAACCTACAACCCCACAAAATGATGCAGGTTGTCGTATGCCTCCCCCTGTATCCGAACCAAGAGCAAAGCGTGCCATACCCGAGGCAACGGCAGAAGCTGCTCCACCACTTGACCCACCCGGAACTCTTTCAAAGTTCTGTGGGTTTTTTACCAACCCAAAATATGAATTCTCATTTGAATTACCTATTGCAAACTCATCCATGTTAAGCTTGCCCAATAGGATAGCCCCTTCATCACGTAGCTTTTCATTAACGGCTGAATCGTAGGGAGGAATAAAATTGCGAAGCATTTTTGATGCACAGGTGGTTAATATATTACGTGTTATGATATTATCGTTAAGCGCCATTGGTATCCCAAACAGCACTGGTAAATCATCACCCGAGTCCAGTTTTTTCTGCAAAGCTTTGCTATGTTCTTCGATACCTTCATTGCAAATCGTTATATAAGCATTAATGGTTTCATTCAGCTTTTCTATTTTCTGCATATATGACTTAACAAGTTCAATTACACTAATATCTTTATTTTTTAGTTTCTTTGAAGTCTCAGCTATAGTCAATTTGGTAAGTTCCAAGCAAAATCACTCCGTTCAGTTCCCTTCCATTACTTTTGGAACTTTGAAATATCCATTTTCCTTTTCAGAGGCATTTCTTAAGATTTCTTCTCGTTCCAAAGAATCCTTGCATACATCATCACGAAATACATTTTTATTAGTCGTAACTTGGTCCATATCACAAACATGCTCAGTATCCAATGCTGAAAGCTTGTCTGCCACATATTGAAAAGATGCCTGTAGATCTTCCATCATATATTTAACTTCATCTTCAGTTAACGCTAGTTTTGAAACCTGCGCTACTTGCCGAATATCATCTTCATTCACTTTCATCTGATTACCCCAGTATCATTATTTTGCTATAACCCATCTTACTCTATGGGCTTATATTCATAAGTCACTTGATCCCCTAATATTGTAACCAGGATATACTGTGCTGCCTTCTTATTGTCTGCTGTAAGGTTTTTAGCATCAAATCCACATGTTGAAAAATACCTAACGCCTCTATCTTTTGTTACAGTATTCTCATTGCCTTTGAAAAACACCCATACATTTCCAGACTTACTTTGTGCATATTCAGAAAGTATATCCCGCAATAATTTACTTTCAAGCTTATCGCTGAAAGAATCAGGAGTACCTTCTAAAAATACAAACACATTTTGTCCTGTAAAGGAATCAAGTTCATTCAGTAGCCATTTCCATTGTTCTGCGCTTCCTGCCCTCAAGCTTTTTGAGCTCATATCCAACTGAATAAACTTCGTCGCTTGTACGTCCATGGACTTATATCCAGAGCCCGTTGCAAGTGCAGGTTTTTGAACCTTGGAGAGAACATTGTGTGGACCATTCCCTACAAAAAACCCGAAATCTATATATTTATTTATTTTGTCAGCCAAATAATCTGTGAGATAAATCTCTACTTCATTAGCAAGAGCGCGGGATTGACCGAACACAGAAAACCTGTAATTACTCTCAACGCTATCATGCTCTGGGGAGTAAGCCACTGCTTGATATTTACTATCTACAGGAAGAATAGCTGTAGGTATGTTACTAAAATCAACACTGCTGCTTGTCTTAATGTTAAACTGCAAATCATCTAAGTATATATGACCCTCTTCATTTAGAGGTTCTGGATTTACGACATATAGCCTTGTTACTCTAGCAGGTTTAACTATATTGCCCACATGCCCTTCTACATACTCCCATCCAGTCCACTTAATACCCTCAGAAAACATAACATACTGTTTTGCGCCATTTCCATCAATTACCTCAGCTCTAAGCCAGCTTTGAGTAAACCTTTGGCTATAAGCCCATAACCCAATTGTTTCAGTCCCATCAGGGATGCTGATTCCTTTTTCAGGAAACACAACATATGCCGCCTGTGTTTCGGGAGCTTCTTTAAATATATAATCCAAACGAACACTCGAAGCCCCTGAATTGGCATATTCCTCTGCAATACCAGCATCCCCAGGAACCCAGGAAGGATACGATAAAAACTCTATATCATCTTTTTCAAAACTATGTACAACTCTGTTTTCCAACGGTTTTATTTTTGTATTCTCTGTCATCTTATCTTTTTGTACGGTAATTACACTCAAGTTGTCAATATATATATTGCCTGCTTCCTGAATAGGGTTAACTTGAACAAGATAAAGCCTTGTTAGCTTGGCAGGGAGTGAAACACCTGTTAGTGGAATTTCAACATACCTCCAACCAACCCAATCCAATTTCGTCATATCCCCAAGTCTATGCGTCCTATTCTGGCTATCCTTTACCTCTATTCTAAGCCAGTTAGAATTCTCGTGATCATTATATATCCAAAAGCCAACCCTTATTGCATCCTTTGGCAGATTAATTCCCTCATTGTCAAAAACCATATAGGCTGCCCTGTTTGTTTCAGCAGATTCAAAAACATATGATAGCTTTCCGGATGAATTGCCACTATATTTTTTTTCATTTGAAATTTGATAAGAGCCGTTAATTGTTGAAGGATATGATAAAAATGTAGCCTTTTGTTTTTCAAAGGTGTCTACAATAGTACTTTCGGTGGGTAAAACCTGAACCGAACAGTATACATCTGTATTGCCAACCGTTGCAGATATATAACCATAGCCTGAGTTGGTAGCAACAAATGTATCATTCGAAAAGAAACCTATGCCGCCCATGGTCTTCCAATTAACATCTTTAGGATTAATGGCTGCTTTAAAGCCTTCTCCATCTTCTCCATGAACGGTAAACTTTTTGCGTTCCTTTGAGATAAGAGTTAAATCGCTATTGCTTATAGTCAATTTAACAGGTCCATCTAAAACATTGATATCCACTTCGGCTGATATATTGTCAACCGTTGCAATTACCTTCGCTAAACCCGCAGATGCAGGAGTTAGTTCATTATCCTTAAAGCTACCTTCAACCCCTGTTATCTCCCAGCTGACTTCATCGGGATTAATAATAACGGGATTAAAGTATTCATCGTAGCCCTTAACAGAAAACTGTCTTGTTGTATTTATAAAAACATTAGCATCGTCTGCATCTATGTAAAGTCCGGATAAAGGTGATGGAGGAGCAAGTGAAAATACTCCTATCGCATTTGGTATCCGCCTTTGGACACCATCACTCGGGCTGTTTTGTACTTTAATATTACTACTTCCCGGCTCTCTTGAAGCTATTGTTGTGGAGCCACCACCATCCATCATTAACGCATTGTATGCTCCTATTTCCAGCATAAACTCGGCCGTTTCCTTCGTTGTCATTCCTATACTATTTGATTGTCTGCCATCAACAACCATCATGTAAATGGTCTTTCCATCTTGGCTTGCACCTACTGCCGTTCTTGGGTGTCTACCAGCAACCTCATGGGTAAATGTTTCAGGGATGGCTCCATCAATAAGCACCGTTCCACCACCACTAACTGCCATCTTCATACCAACCCAATTCGGTGTTGTTTCTATTTCAAATTGTACTGGATCACCCACATTAAAATTATCTAAAATAAGTGGTGTATTATCTTTTCTTGTCACTACGACATAACCGTTTAATGGAATTTCAACAGAAGGCATATTCACTCTAATTTCTTTTACAAGCCCATCTTCTACTACCATTTCAGCGAGGTCAGGATAATAGCCATTGCGTGTACCAATAGATATATTTGTCCACTTTCTATCTATCACAGTGAAATCGCTATATCCGTAATAAGGCTCATTATACCTTGCTACACTTATAGATTCACCATTAGCAGCAACAATACGAATATCTGCTTTCCAGTAGTCAATAGTTCCACTTCTTGTTTCGTCAATAGCAAATGTAGCCATATTATCTTTATCCAAATTAAATGTTGCGTCGGCAGTTTTTATATTTTGAGATTGTAGCATTGGACCAATAAGATTTTGCATGCCAGGTTGGTCAGTTCCAAGAAAGAAGCTACCATTAATTCCTCCAATTGCTCCCCATTCCTTCATATGATCGGTTGTTGATAAAGGAGTTTGAATTGTTTCACCATTTGTTAATGCATCAATATGTACATTAGGGTCGTTTAAATCAGCCGTGAGTACATTTATTTTCTGCCAACCAAGCTGGGTATACCTTTCTATTGTATCCTGAGTTACACCAGAGGTAATGTTCTTACTTTCAACCCGTTGATAAATAACTGGATTATCGGGTTTTATTTCATTGGCATAGGATCCTGTGACTAACCCTGACAACATAAATATTCCCGAAAGTACTATTGCTGCCGCTCTTTTTAATTTCATTGACAAAACCTCCGTTTTAATATTTATCTTTTGTTAAACTTTGCACCCTGTTAGACGAATAACCCATATCAATGTTCCGAAAATAGGTATAATTATAACAATGAATTAACAATATTGGAATCACCATGAAAGTGCATACGTTTTATCATTCATATCTTAACATGTGCATGAATATATAACCATTTTATCGCGTTTACGTTTCTATTAAGAAAATATTACTATTTATATCCCAAATACCCCCAGTGAAGATTTTGTAATGTAATCAAATATTTATTACAGTATATAGGCCACCAGGGATATATTAATTACAGCTTGCTCCTTTTATGTTTCCAGATATAGCGGCACAATATAGAAAAGCATTCTTGTAATTGAAAATAATAGCTTTTGTGGGTATAATTTAATTAAATACAGCAATCCTAAACTAAATTCATTGGTGGTATTATATGAAACATGGTCATGATAAATATTTGAAAGTCAATGATGTCTCCATACGTTACAGGGAGTTAGGTGACGGATTCCCCCTTTTACTTGTTCATGGAATAGCGGGATTTTTAGAAGAATGGGAAATGTCAATTGAACCGCTTAGTAAACACTACAGGGTAATTGCTTTGGATTTACCTGGGCATGGACTAAGCGACAAACCAAAAATCCCCTATAGTATAGATCGTCTTACTGGATTTCTAAAAGAGTTTACTGAGGAAATGAAGCTTGAGAAATTTCATTTGGTAGGTCACTCCTTGGGTGGAGTTGTGTGCCTTAACTTTGTTATAAAATTTGGAACGCTTGTAGAAAAACTGATTGTTGTAAATAGCGCCTTTACAAAGCTACCTATCTTTTGTCGGTTTTCCTCCTTTAGGTTTCTGCAAAAAATCAATATCAAAGTGCCCATTTATGCTATAAAAGTTTTCACGCGAAAAACTTTTTTCAATAGAAATGCCATAGCGCCTAGTTGGTTTAACAACGCCTATACATATATAAATACGCCTGGGGCGCTGAGAACAGTGTTTTCCATAACCCATGAATCAATGTCTTTATCGGGTCTGAAAAAAGAGCTAGTTGAGGCATTTCAGGATGGATTAAGTAAAATTGAAATTCCCGTTTTGATTGTCTATGGCAATAAGGATGCATTAATATCCAATGAAAATTCGTTCATGCTGCATGAGCTTATAAACAACTCAGAAATTCGCTTAGTTCAAGACTGTGGTCATGCACTTCAGCATGAAAAAAGCCATGAGTTTTGTGACATTGCTATTCAGTTTTTGCAATAGGGCCCCATTAAAAGAGACTATTGCGTTGTAACCATAATAAATATTAACTGTACAATATGTGGTGCCAAAATCTTGCGAGCGACACAATAATTGTACAGCTATATAAATAGTTACAGTTCACAGGTAACCAGAGAGATATAGCCGTGCAATATAAGGAAAACATTAGCGGGATGAAGCTTACCCATCCCGGGGGCATGCTTCGGGTGATTTGTTTCCTTTGCGGCAAAAGCACCCGAATCTCCCCCTACTTAAATTGAGATATACATATTCTCCATTAGTGCGCAGCTATATCTAAAAACACAAAGGCTATGAGCTGTAACTATAAATCTATCTATCACCAAATAACTTTTTACCTGCAAATAGGATATTCCAATCCTCAGTATCGCATATTACAAACATAAACGGACGGTCTGCAATAAATTTGACGGGTTCAACATATGAAACTGTTGCAACTTCGCCCACTGTTACCGCAGCAGCTTCCGTTCCTTTTTCATTTACATCTACAACGGCCTTGTGTAAAACTCTGTTTATGAAAACATCATTAGCAATACCATTAAAATTTGCTCCGTTTGAAAGCATCTCTTCCATTCCCAGCGAAGTCAGTGCTTTATTCAATTCCTTTAAGCCGTATTCCATCTTAAACTTAGGCAATTGTAGGTCTACTTTTGCCGGGCGCAAATTATCAATCAACGAGTACCATTTTTCATTATCAAAACCACTTATAAATTCATTTATATCGCCTTCAGGCAAAATAACTATCATGCTTATCTTCTCATCGCCATAAGGCAGGCTTACAGCCCTAAAGTCATCAGTTTTAGCTAAGTGAATTCCACCGTGTCTTTGCATCATTTGAACAGTATCTGTTACTCCATCGTATGCATTAAAGTTGGCTTCTATAGTATCTTTTTCTTTAAACTCGTTTGTCCATTCGCCCTTAAAATAAATAGCATTTATAAGATACATAATTACATCTTCAGCTATGGGTGGATTAATAACGGATTTAATAAGATTGTTTGTTTTTTGAGCAACCCAACTATTTATTTCAGCAGCTGACTGTGGATCTGCAAAATCAAGGCTATTAACGTCTGCAAAAAGGAAATTGCGGTTAATATCTATGAAACTTGGCTCAATAAAAAATCCTTCTCTTGTCCACATGGAGTTTGCTATTTCTATTGAAACTTTTTTGTCGATATTGTTTAGTTTATCCAAAAGATATTTATATCCCATATTTAAATCTTCGTTGGATATACCTTCATAATGCATTACTTGTGCCATTTCGCTTTTCGTACTACCATCAGCACCGTTATATGCCATCATAAGCATGCTGGATACTGAAAGAGGAGAAATAAAGACTTCCTTTTTGCTATCCTCGTCATTGATTTTTTTTAATAGTTCCCATGAAAACTGTTTGTTTGCTTCAATAAGTTCATGGCTTTTCTTGCCATTAGCTCCATTATCTTTGTTCAACTTTTTTTCTGATTCATTTAGTGGTTTTTCATTTCCCGTACTATCGACTTCAATTGATTCGTAACCATTTGAATCACCATCTGGGATTTCATTATTGGGAGTATCAACTAAAATATTGGAACAACCCGAAAACACCATTATAAATACTAACGTTAATACCATAAGTTTTTTCATTGCTACACCCTCCTACTCTTTTAGCTTTGTATATGGCTGGATAATCCGAACAGCACCATAAAGACTTTCCGTCAATATTGTGCTAGAGCAAAATCTCTTTGTTAAAAAGCATTTCTGAATTAGTGGAGAAAAAAGCATAGTCCATGACCATTAAGGTTTAAACTATGCTTTTAAACCACCTATATTGGGTTAGCCAGTCATACGGTTAGACTAACCTAAGATAAAAAAGTTCCCCAAATATAAACAAAAATTGTGAACAAAATAATAACAATTCATAATATGTGAAAGTACTAACAACTCAGAAGATAAATTAGTTTAGCTACATGATTATCAAACAGTCACATGTCTTCGCCTTTTGCTTTATTGGTATTCTATCTGTTTCTACTCCGTCTACAATTATTTTTTTAGCACCCCTGCAAGCTCCGTCTGGATTTCTTACTTCAATATTGTAAGTGCAGCCTCTAAATACTCTTGTCACTTTAAAACCCTTCCAATTCGATGGTATACAAGGATCAACAGTAAGACTTTCAAATTCTGGTCTTATTCCTAAAATATATTGAGTAGCTGCAACATAATTCCATGCAGAAGTGCCTGTTAACCACGAGTTTCTGCCTATTCCAAACTGTGGATGTTCCTTGCCTAATATGTTTTGACAATATACATAGGGCTCAACTTCAAGTAAATCAGCATCATTGTTGCGTTTTGCTGGTAGTATTTGCTCATAATACTTATATGCCATATCACCATTACCCATCATAGTCTCGGCAATCATCACCCATGGGTTTGTATGTACAAAGATTCCACCGTTTTCTTTTGCGCCAGGGGGATATGTTGTTATACCACCTTTGGATTCATCAAATTCTTTATATGCAGGATATACTGAAACTATCCCGTATTTTGTATTCAAATGCTTATTTACCGATTCAAGGCATGTTTTAGCTTGTTGCTCGGATGCAAGTGAACTCATTATCGCCCATGATTGACTGTTAATGAATATCTTGCCAAACTCATTTTCTTTTGATCCAAGAACATTCCCCTCATCGTCAAAAGCCCTCTTATACCATTCTCCGTCCCAGCACGAGTCATTTATTGTATTTTTCATTTCTTCGTACATATTTTTATGCTTTTGTACGCTCTGGTCTAGCTTCATATACTTAGCAATCTCAATCATCTCAAGTGCTGCTTTGCAATATAGCATTGAAGAAAACACACTTTCAGCAATTCCATTTCCCATATCCAAATTTAAGGTGTCATTCCAGTCAGCTCTGCCTGCAAGAGCAAGTCCATTTGGTCCCCTATGGTTGTACGTAAACTCCATTGCTTTTTCCAAATGTTCCATGACGGAGGCTTCTGTTTTTTTGTCATTATATAAAATAGTAGAGTTTAAAAATTCAAAATCGCCTGTCTCTTTTATGTACGAATTCACAGCAAGTATAAGCCAGATATGATCATCGGAGTACCAGTCAAACTTTTTAACGGGTGCGTCACCAAACGAACCTTCCCCCGTTAGTGGGAAAAAGAGGTGATAAACACGACCATCGGTGTATTGGCACTGTATTAGCTTTTTAATAAGCTCCCTCGCTTCATCTGGAATAGAATGCATTACACCAAGAGTATCCTGTGCACTATCCCTAATGCCCATTCCTCTCCCCAACCCAAGCTGGTAGAGAGATACAAACCTTGACCAATTAAAAGTTGTTTTACATTGATACTGATTCCAAGTATTCAAGAACAAGTTCATGTCATCATCAGGTGTTTCAACCTGAATTTTACTCATAAATTCTTTCCATGAAGAGTTTAGTCTACTTAGGGCAGCTTTTGCTTCATTGACATTTAGATATTTACTTATTTCGTTTTTGATTTCTGCTTTATTTTCGGTGAATCCAAGTATGAATACCATTTCCCTCTCTTCATGAGGGGATAAATCCAAGTCGATGCAAAACGCACCAACACCATTCATTCTGTATGATATTGAATTTGCGCATGCACCCATTTCCACTGCAATGGGATTTGCTTCTGAACGGTATCTACCAATAAATGATTCCAAATTTGTGTCATAGCTATTTATTTCCTCGCCAGTTGCAAAATAAGCACAAGTATTTTTATATTCATGTGGATGCCAGGTTATAATCCCATCTTCATATCTTCCTTGATTTATCTGCTGAACCCAATCTACATTTTGTTGATCCTTAACTGCATCCCAAAAGCAAAATTCAGAATAAGTAAATAATTGAAGTGTCCTCGGCGTATGTCCAAGGTTTTTTACTTTCACAAGCCAAATTTCTAAATCAATATCATCGGGCACAAAATAAGTTACGTCGCTGGCAATGGCTTTGTATTCACCTTCTAATACTGTATAGCCCATTCCATGTCTACACCTATATGAGTCAAGCCTTCTTTGGACAGGTTGAAACCCTGGGTTCCAATATTCACCCGTTGCTGCATCTCGAATATAAACATATCTACCGGGTCTGTCCATTGGAATATTGTTATACCTGTACCTTGTAAGTCTTCTGTTGCGTGGATCCTTATGAAAGCTGTATCCACCCCCAGTATTCGAAACTATACCACCATATTTCCCGCTTCCGATGTAATTAATCCATGGTGTTGGTGTGTCAGGCCTTGTAATAACATACTCATTAGCGTTTTGATCGAAATAACCATATTGCATCACAATACCTCCAAATAGTATATATTTACACAAAAGAAACCGTTCCTCTGTGTTAACTGTAATGTTTTTTATAGTATTCAAACAGCTCTGAGAATTCCTCAAGATCCTTTAGGGCTTTTTTGCTTAGGCTGTACACTCCATGCTGCTCCCTTTTAAACCAACCGTAATGGTTGTCGATAAGAATTCTGCCTGATTTATCCGCCAATCCTGCCATCTCCCTTATAAACTTCACTTTACAGGGACCATGCAATACCAAAACTGCTGCCATTTTAATGGCTGACTCTCTATAAGCAGTCAAAATCTTTTTTCTATTGCTACCACCGATATTATAATCACCGCTCCGCTCATGGATTTCGTTCAATAATGCCTTTCTTTTTC
This sequence comes from Thermoclostridium sp., assembly GCA_035647675.1. Classification (GTDB taxonomy): domain Bacteria; phylum Bacillota; class Clostridia; order DSM-8532; family DSM-8532; genus Thermoclostridium. The sequence goes on from DASRMZ010000282.1 coordinate 17,171, forward strand.
TATTGGCTGAACTATAGCTTTTGTTTCTGTTAAATACAACTGGCTCAATAATCTCGTCCACAGATGAATATCCTTTTTTAATTGTAACAAGCAATAAGCCAAGCTCAAGGCGTCTAAGCAGATGACATAGGTTTTTCCAACGACTAGTAAAAAGTAAACTACTTTTATTAGGAACTGCTATGTACACAAGTGGGGCAAGTTTTTGTCTTTGAACTGCCTGTAGAATAACTTCAAGGTTAAGGCTTGTTTTCATTTCAATAATAACAAGAAGATCTTCCCTTGTTGCTGTAACATCGCAATTCATAACCTCAGCATTTACGGTGAACCCCAAGTTTTCAAAGTAAGTACGTACAGGATTGTAAAGCTCTGACTCCATTAGTTTTTTATTTTTAGCCACTATATCACAGCCCTTATCATATGAACTACTCTACACTTACTCATTTTATTACAATAGTACAAAGGAACCATTCTCTTGTGTTAGTCCAAAAGAATAGTCCCGTTGTGTTACCAGCTATTTATATACTTTTTCTGTTCTTCAGTAAGCTCATCTATAGTTATTCCCAAGCTTTGTAGCTTCATCATTGCAATCTTGTTGTCTATTTGTTTAGGAATATCAATTACTTTTGGCTCAAGCTCTTTATAATGCTGCAAAATATATAATGCAGCATAGGCTTGTACAGCAAAACTCATATCCATAATCTCTGCAGGATGCCCATCACCACAGGCTAAGTTTACAAGTCTACCTTCGCCAAGAAGATAAAGGCTTTTTTCATTGTTTAACTCATAGCATATTATATCTTTTCTTGATTGGGTTATACTACTGCTTATTTGCTCAAGCTCAGGAATGCAAATCTCAACATTGAAGTGTCCCGCATTACAAAGAATTGCACCATCCTTCATCTTTTCAAAATGTCTTTTTACTATTACTTTTTCACAACCTGTTACAGTTATAAAAAGGTCACCATGTTCGCATGCCCTATCCATTGTCATAACGCTAAAACCGTCCATATGAGCTTCTATGGCTTTAACCGGGTCTATTTCAGAAACTATTACTTTAGCGCCCAGCCCTTTTGCTCTCATTGCGATACCCTTACCACACCAGCCATAACCCGCTATTACAACCGTCTTTCCCGCTACTATTAGATTCGTCGTCCTGTTAATACCATCCCATACAGATTGGCCCGTTCCGTAGCGATTGTCAAACAAATGCTTACACATTGCATCGTTGACTGCCATTACTGGAAACTTAAGCTTTCCTTCCTTCTCTAAAGCCTTAAGCCGTATTACGCCTGTGGTGGTTTCTTCACAGCCCCCGTATACTTCGGATAGTAAATGGCTTTTTCGAGTATGAAGTGCATGTGTCAGATCTCCACCATCATCAATAATAATATTGGGTTTGTGGTTAAGCGTTTCATCAATAAAATTTTCATATTCACTTTGTGTGCAATCATACCATGAATAAACATTGATTCCCTCATCTACTAACGCTGCTGCTACATCATCCTGTGTTGAAAGGGGATTACTGCCTGTAACGGCCATTTTCGCACCACCTGCTGCTAGCACCTTTGAAAGATAAGCTGTTTTTGCCTCAAGGTGAATAGAAAGAGAGATTTTTATTCCCTCAAATGGTCGTGTTTTTTTAAACTCTTGTTCTAAGCTATTCAAAATGGGCATGTTCTTTTTTACCCACTCTATCTTTTGCTTACCTATTGGAGCAAGGTTTATATCTCTAATAATGCAGTTCATTCTTTAAAACCTCCTCTAAGCTAATACTACCCAGGTACGTTGCTATACAACAATTAAAAAGTTGTTAAATATTATTTTGGCTAATGAGCCTTCCTGAGCATTTTGTGATGCTGCTTTTTAAAGCTCCACTGTACAATATGTCGTGGTTATGCATAAGAGTTTCTCACCACTGCTATACAGATATAATTTATTAAGGTTACATCACAAAAGATTCTCTTATGACAACTATTATATCATTGATTCTTCTATGCATTCAAGGAGGTTATATAATCCGATTTCGTTACCTTTAGTTGTTAGTTACAGTTCGAGAGATATAGCTGTGCAATATAAGGAAAGCATTAGCGGAATGCAACATTTGCATACATTACTAAATTGTTAGATTGCTTAATTGCTGGTATTATATATATATCTACTAAATACGACAAACAAAATGTAAAGGTTACTATATGAAAAAATTGGTCTTAGGAATACTCGCACATGTGGATGCAGGTAAAACAACATTATCAGAGAGTTTGCTTTTCACTAGTGGAAAGATACAAAAATTGGGCAGGGTTGATAAAAAAGATGCCTATCTTGACAACTATGAGCTTGAAAGGGCTAGAGGTATTACTATTTTTTCTAAGCAGGCGATTTTTGAGGTTGATGACACAGAAATCACCCTATTAGATACCCCAGGCCACGTGGATTTTTCTGCAGAAATGGAAAGAACAATCCAAGTGATGGATTATGCCATTTTAGTGATAAATGGAGCAGATGGAGTTCAAGGCCACACTAAAACTTTATGGCATTTGCTTGATATATATAAGATACCTATTTTCATATTTGTCAATAAAATGGATCAACAAAGAATTGACAAGAAGGATTTGCTAAAAGAAATAAAAAGTCAATTAAATGATGGATGTATTGATTTTACAAATCATAATAAAGAAGAATTTTTTGAACAGCTTGCATTGTGTGATGAAAAATTACTAAATACCTACTTAAAAACAGGTTTCGTCGAAAAGTCTCAAATTAAAAACGCAATTTCACAATGCAAAGTATTCCCATGTTATTTTGGTTCGGCATTGAAATTGGAAGGGATTGAGCAATTCATTAAAGGCATTTTAGATTATAGCCAAGCACCTTCTTACCCTAAAGATTTTGGAGCAAAAATATACAAAATAGGAAGGGATGATCAAGGAAATCGCCTTACATTTATGAAAATAACAGGTGGTATACTTAAGACAAGGAATGTTTTGACCAATGGTATTTGGGAAGAAAAAGTAAACCAAATACGTATCTATTCAGGGGATAAATTCACTTCTGTAAATGAGGTGAGGGCTGGTTCAATTTGTGTGGTAACTGGACTTAGCCAAACAAAGGCTGGTGAAGGCTTGGGCATCGATGTTTCTGAATATAAGCCATTACTTACACCTGTACTAACGTATCAAATTTTACTTTTGGAAAACTATGATCAAAGAGCAGTTATCCCAAAGCTTCGTGAAATTGAAGAAGAAATACCGGAGCTTCAAATAGTGTGGGATGAAAAACTACAAGAAATACAAGTGCAAATCATGGGTGCTATACAAATTGAAATATTGCAAAGTATTATAAAAAGTCGTTTTGACATTGATGTAGGATTTGATCAAGGCAGAATCTTCTATAAGGAAACCATAGCCAATACAGTTGAAGGTGTAGGTCATTTTGAGCCCTTACGTCACTATGCAGAAGTCCATCTGTTATTGGAGCCTAAAAAAAGAGGAAGCGGGCTTGAGTTTGCAGTGGATTGTAGCGATGATATATTGGCAAAAAACTGGAAAAGCCTTGTTATAAGCCATCTTAAGCAAAGGTCTCATAAGGGAGTTTTGACTGGGTCTCCCATTACAGATATGAAAATCACCCTTGTTTCAGGTCGTGCTTCAAACAAACATACAGATGGAGGCGACTTTAGAGAAGCTACATGGCGAGCAGTACGTCAGGGGTTGATGGAAGCAGAGTCAATATTGCTTGAACCTTATTATAGCTTTCATTTGGAATTACCTGAAAAAATGTTAGGGCGCGCAATGACAGATATTGAAGGTCTAAATGGCACATGCCAAATTACTAGTATCAAAGGAGAAAAGGCAATACTTGAAGGGAGCGCTCCTGTTGTCACAATGAGAAACTATCAACAAGAGGTGATGGCTTACACAAAAGGGGAAGGAAAACTTTTTTGTGTTCTAAAAGGATATGAAAATTGCCATAATCCTGACGAAGTAGTTGAAATGATTGGATATGATCCTGAAAGAGATATAAACAACCCCACAGGTTCGGTATTTTGTGCCAACGGCTCGGGTTTTCTGGTGCCATGGTATGAAGTGAAAAATCACATGCATATTGAAAGTTACCTTCAGCCAAGTATGGATGAAGATGAACAATCACCTCAAAAGCAAGCTCCGGTTGTGTCAAAGCAATGGCTTGAACCAGATGAGGTGGATAAAATCCTTGCTAGAACTTATTTTGCAAATGCAACAAATAAGACCATTCGTCCAAGGCGTAAAATTGCAGATAATAAGCAAAATATCTATGTAGGCCAAAAAAGCGAAATAAAAGATGAGTATCTTCTGGTAGATGGTTATAATGTTATACACGCCTGGCCTGAATTAACTGAGCTGGCTAAAGATAATATGGATCATGCAAGAACAAAATTACTTGACTACCTTAGCAAATACCAAAGTATTTGTAGATGCCATATTATTGCTGTGTTCGATGCTTATCGTGTTGAGGGAAGACATCGGGAAGAGATAATTGATTATGAGAATATCCATGTTGTATATACAAAGGAGGCACAAACAGCTGATGAATATATAGAAAAGTTCTCCTTTGATAATCAAAAGAAATATGATATAACTGTTGCTACCTCAGATGGAGTGCAGCAGATTATAATAAGAGGTACAGGAAGTGATGTTCTATCCGCCCGTGAACTCAAAAATGACATAATAAATTCACTGGAGCAACTTAGTAAAGAATACAGTCAAAATCAAATAATAAAGCGTAATTATTTAGAAGATGCATTATCCGAAGAAACCAAGAAGCAAATGGATGCCATCAGAAATAAAACAGATTAAAAATAAATTTGATAACCAGTATTTCCACACGGTTCTCGGAGTAGATGCATATCGTACAATTCAACTTATCACTGAACAAGATTACCCTGCCTTTACAGCATATGGAGTTTCGACAGTCGCTAAATCCAGTCTTATAGTTTTTGGAATTGCGACAGTTTCAGCCACTTTTCGAAAAACCTAGCTAAAAGCCAAAAATTAACGCCATGACTTAATAATTTCAGTTGCAAGAGCAGTAAATTTGCTTTCAGCTTCCTTCCCAGTTTTAATAACATCTTCATGATTTAGTTCTTTATCAAGAACACCTGCTGCCATATTAGTAATACATGATATCCCTAAGACCTTCATATCCATATGCCTTGCAGTTATTGCCTCCGGTACTGTTGACATGCCAACAGCATCTGCACCCAGGGCTCGAAAGGCACGTATTTCTGATGGTGTTTCAAATGAAGGACCTTTTGTATACGCATAAATCCCTCTTCTTATATCGAATTGTAGACGAAGTGCACAATCTGTTGATATCTCTACCAAATCCCTATCATAAACCTGCGACATATCAGGAAAACGCGAACCTAATTCATCTATGTTTTCTCCCCTCAATGGGTTATCTGCATTAAATCCAATATGATCCTTTATTAGCATTAGATCACCTGGTCGGAACTGTGTATTTACCCCTCCAGCAGCATTTGTAAGGAACAAATTCTCAATACCCAGAAGCTTAAAAGTCCGTATTGGAAACACAACATTTGCCATGTCCCATCCTTCATAAAAGTGGAATCTACCTTTCATTGCTAATATATCTTTTCCGCCAAGCTCACCGAAGATTAGCTTACCGTCGTGCCCTTTAACAGTGGTTCTTGGAAAGTTTGGTATTTCATCGTAAGGAATTTCAATAGTATTTGTCATATGATTTGCAATGTTACCAAGACCCGAACCCAGAACTAAAGCTATAAAAGGTGTTTTTTTAGTCTTTTTACTTAGGAAATCCGCAGTTTGTTTAAGCTTGTCAAGATAATTATTCATAGGTTCCTCCTGAAGAATTGTATTATTTTTTAACGGTACTGATCATGACAATATTATACGAATCCAACTGCCTTGTCAATGGTACCGGCCCCATGCAGTAAGCATTTTGCGATGCTGTTCACTTTATTTATATTTTGAGATATAGCAGTGCACTAACGGAAAATTTATTATTCACATATATACCTCAATTTAAGTAGGGGGAGATTCGGGTGCTTTTGTTGACGCCAGCGGCAATGCTCCGAAGTCCATGCTGCCTACCCTAAATATTAAACGTGATAATGAGCGACCCGTGAGCCTTTGTAAATATAATTGACTCCAATCCATATATCGTTGTATAATTATACAACCAAATGCATATTTAATCATTTATATGATATGGAGGCGTATCGCTATGGATAAAGTTAAGTTACCAAAGGGATTTGAAACTGCAGGGGTAGCTTGCGGAATTAAGAAAGCACTGAAGAACGATCTTGCATTAATTGTTTCCAAAGTTGAAGCAGAAGCAGCAGGTGTATTTACAAAAAATGTAGTGAAGGGACATTCACTTAAATGGACCATGAATACAATAAAGAATGGGAAAATTAAAACTATCGCAATAAATAGCGGAAATGCTAACGCTTGTATAGGTAGTAAAGGCGATGATGATGCTAGGAAAATGGCAAGTTTAACTTCAGAATATGTAGGTTGCCGGAAAGAACAGGTGTTGCTTGGTTCCACTGGCGTAATAGGTTATGCTCTCCCGATGAATAAAATAGAATCTGGTCTACGTTCCGCATACCATCAATTGAGCAACGAAAACCCCCTTGACGCAGTCAACGCAATTATGACAACCGATACAGTCCCAAAGCAAATATCAGTTGATATTAATTTGTCGGGGAAAAAAGTCACTTTATATGGTATGGCGAAGGGCTCTGGCATGATCCATCCAAATATGGCTACTATGATTGGTGTTTTACTAACAGATGCCTCAATATCCTCTCAAATGCTCAATCACGCACTTAAGTCGGTGGTAGATAAATCATTTAACCGTATATCAATTGATGGAGATACAAGTGTATGTGATATGGTGCTGCTTTTAGCAAACGGTGAGGCGTCAAACCCAACTATAGTGGATGATAATTCTGATTATAAAATCTTTGAGAAAGCCCTGGAGGATATATCCATCGCTCTTTCGAAGATGCTGGCCAAAGACGGTGAAGGTGCTACAAAGTTAGTTGAAATTCAGGTTATTAATGCTCCCGATAAGGAAAGCGCTCATTTAATAGCAAACTCAATAGCAAAATCACCCTTAGTCAAAACTGCACTATTTGGTCAAGATGCAAACTGGGGGCGTATCCTTACTGCTGCAGGATATTCGGGTGCTACATTTAATCCAGACTCCGTTGATATTCTAATAGGTGACCTGCTGGTGTGTAAGGATGGTGCGGGACTTAGCTTTGTTGAGGAAAAGGCCCTTTGCATTTTAAAGCAACAAGAAATACTAATAACTTTGGATTTGAAAATGGGGGATTTTGAGGATACCATGTGGACATGCGACTTCTCCTATGATTATGTGAAAATAAATGGTTCATACAGAACCTAATAACACGAGGGAATGATTCTTTTGTGTTCATTACTTGTTACAGTTCACGGTAACCAGAGAGATATAGCTGTGCGCTAACGGAAAATTTATTATTCCCATGTATACCTCAATTTAAGTAGGGAGTAAACAGTAACCATTACTTCATTAGCAAAAGTCTTAGTTCTCCTTGACTATTGCTTATTTTTGCCTATATTGCTAAAATGGTATATGGAATATGATTTCGTCCACTTTTGTACCATACAGTGATAATAGGGGGTAAAAATTATGGCAATTCGTCAGTATGTAAAGTTTACTGTTGGTGGTGAAGAGTTCGGCATAGAAATAAGTAAAGTCCGGGAGATTAATAAACTTTTGGAAATGTTCAAGGTGCCAAATACACCTCCCTTCATTGAAGGATTAATAAACCTTAGAGGTAGCGTTCTAACAATCTTTAACTTACGAAAACGTCTTGGTATGCCAGATAAAGAGTTTGATGAAAACAGTAAAATAATAACTGTCTACTCTGATGATATTCTTGTTGGCTTTACTGTTGACATGGTAAATGAAATTGTTAGGGTTGATGATGAAGATATAGAACAAACACCACCTGCAGTTGTAGGGTTTGATAAAAAGTTCTTGGCAAATGTTGCAAAGATTGGCGACAAACTAATGCTAATTTTAGATCTTACTAAGGTGCTATCTCCAGAAGAAATAACCGAAATACAAGAGTTTATTACTGAAAATGAAGATGACGTATTAGATAATTAATTATGCTTATCCATACTTTACAACTATAAACATGCATATACCTATAAAGGCTTTTGCAATGTAACCTTTATATAATTAGCTGTACAGTATGTGGTGGCAAGCTCTTATTCATAACCACAATATATTGTACAGTGGAACTTAAAAGGTGACATCGCAAAATCCCCTTTTATGGAGGCTGTCTACATTAAAACAGTATTGGTTCATAGAATCAATACTGTTTTAATAACGGCTAAGGAGTATTTATGTATGTTTTGCTAATCTCACCTAAAAAAAGAGTTATAAAATTCATTATTTTACTTGCTGTAGTTGGCACCCTTTTAGGGGTTATCCAGCTTAGTGGTATATCTTTTCAAAAATCCTGTATAACTATAGAAAACCGCATTTCATTTACAGTGCCTACATCTACTGAGATGTCTTCGGTTTATTCACCGAAGCTAAGTAATGATTTTATACAAGCAAGTTTGGTTTTGGGAAATACCTATAATTCTAAAACCATTCAACGTCAAGGTCTATCAGATATAAGCTTTTCATACCCAGAAACCCTACGATTAGACGATATTCAAAATCTTGGTCAAGAAATAACCGTTCATATTAATTTTATGCATGAGGATAGTAAAATGGCAGGGTTTTTTCAAGTATGGGAGCTAAATCAATCTGTTGAAGAGCTTCTCAATAGCTCAAAAAAACTATCTTCAATGACTTTCATGGACTTTAATGAATTTGAGATGGATGTCAATGGAATGAAAGGATTCGTTTGGGAATATATTTTTGTAAGTACACATGCTGATACTAAAGGGCTTGAAGTTTTTATTGAAAATGGCAATGAAATGTATAGATTTTCTATGTTCGTACCAAATGACGATTATAAATCTGCTTATAAAAGAATTTTAATGCAAATGGTAAAATCAATAAGGCTTAAAAATAAAGCAACCGCCGAACTGGTTTAATACAGTATTTAATTGGGGAGCTGCTTATGTCCTAGAACAACACAATTCTTCCCTCTTCTTTTTGCTTCGTACAGAGCCTGATCCGCACTATCAATTAGCTCAAATTCATTCTCAGCAAACTTTGGAAACGTAGAAACGCCCATGCTAACTGTTACGGGCCTAGAAATAATATTATCCTTGCAGTTTACGGTAATGTTTGACAACTTTTTACGTAACTCTTCTGCTTTTTGATAAGCAACATCTTCTCCCGTGCGAGAAAAAAGGATAATAAATTCCTCACCACCAAAGCGTGCAACAACATCATCCTTTCGAACTGACTCCTTTACCGTCGTTGCCATACTTTTTAGTACCTCATCCCCGAACAGATGACCATATGTATCATTATAATCCTTGAAGTTATCTATATCGTATATTATAACCGACACTTCATATCCATTTTCCTTAGCATTACATAATTCTTCTCGCAAGCGTGTTTGAAAGTAAACCCTATTATATACTTGCGTTAATCCATCAGTATTTGCATGCTCATGAAGCTGCTCATACAATCTTGCATTTTCTATAGCTATACTAACCTGCTGTGTTATTATCTCAAGAAGCTTCACATTGGCATCGTCAAAGGCATTTGGTATACTATGCTCTATGAGCACAAGTCCATGAGTCTTGCCCTTAAGCTGTAAAGGTGCACATAGAAACGATTTAACATTCCTGCCTTTTGTAAAATCATAATTATTTGGATTGACATCATTATCTATTAATATTCTACATTCATCTGTTGCCTCCATGAGGGCAGGAGAATTGATGTTGTCCGATAGTATAGCACGCTCACGCGTATCGTATATACTTGTGACTTGCATCTTAAGCCGATCCCCAGTTGAGTTATATAGTGCAATACTTGAAGAGGTAACCCCCATAACACCAATAACTACATCATTTATAAACTTCAGCAGCTCATTCATATCAAATATTGAACTTATAGCCTGCGAAATCTTTTGTAGTGTGAAAAGCTCAGCAAGGCTTGAAGATAGTTTACTATTCGCCTTCTCAAGCTGAAGATTAACTTCTTTTAGCTTGTCAAATTGTTCCAGTTTTTCATTTTTTGATTCCTCAAGCTGTGCATACTTGTATCTTAGCTTTGAAACGAGTTTTTGATTTTCATGTTCCCTTTGCATATTTAGATTGCTGTAAAATCCAAGTATTGTAAACAAGATTACAAAAGTCAGGTGAAGAGTAACTAAAAAACTTGCATATATAATAATACCATTTATGGTTATAGGTTTTTTTGTCCCTATTAGAATTGGAACAATTAGTGTAGAAAAAACCTGTGCCACTAATGTAAATAGCAGAAAAGGTGTTACTTCCTTAGTGTCCGTTGTTATGCAAACACTTATAATTGGAATCACGAGTATAAAGTAATATATAAAACCATATCGAAAAGTACCTAGGATAAGACAGCTAAACAAGATACCAAGCAGCTTTAAGAATATATAGAAGTTTCTCGTAGTGCTAAGCGTATCATTGTTAAGTTTTGACACTTTTAATAGACTACTCAAAACTAATAATATATACAAAATAACCTGTAGAATGATTTTTCTATAATTAATTAGAACCTGATTTACAGAATACTCTAAATAGGCATCTGATAAAAGTAAAATAAGCATAATTGCCCACATAAAGTAAATAATAACTTTCTCAGAACCTTTTAGTTCAACAGGCAAGTTGATATGTGTTGCGGGCCTTCTTTTAAACACTACGTTTCTCCTGAAATCTTTATTAACCATGTTTGAATATTTTTATAAATTGATAATACCGCCTGTTTTATATTGTCTGTAAGGGCATTTTGCGATATTCTATATAAGGTTTCATCGCAAAAGCCTAAATTGAAATCATTAGCTCTATCTATGTAAAATTTATGTATATATTTATTCTATATTCTTTTGACCAAAAACGCAATACGGCTTAATTGAACACTGTTCACAATTAGGTTTTCTAGCACTGCATATTGCCCTTCCATGAAACACTAGTTTATGGGAAAAACTACTCCAATGCACTTTTGGTATTACCCGCATTAAGTCAAACTCAATTTTTGTCGGATCTTGCTGTTTCGTAAGTCCCAAACGATTCGATAAACGTTTAGCATGGGTATCAACAACAATCCCAGGAATTCCAAACGCATCACCCAAAACCACATTTGCCGTCTTTCTACCTACACCCGGCAATGTCAACAATTCTTCCATGCTGTTAGGTACCTGTCCATCGTACTGCTCCACTATTTTTTTACAACATGAGATAATATTTCTTGCTTTATTTCTATAAAACCCTGTAGAATGGATCTCTTTTTCTAATATTCTTTGATCTGCATTTGCAAAATCTTCAACTGTTTTATATTTTTTAAAAAGCTTCTCTGTAACGATATTAACTCTTTTATCGGTACATTGGGCAGCAAGTTGGGTAGCTATTAGTAGCTGTAAAGGATTTTCGTATGCAAGACTACACCCAGCATCAGGGTACATCTTGTCCAATTCTTCCATTATCTTTATTACCCTTTGTTTTTTTTGCATGAGTACATTCCTTTTAAACTACTATTTTGATCACAAGGTTCATCTTTATTCTACCGCTCTAATGCTTCGTTGTAAACTTTTAAGTATTTTCTTGCTGAGTTGTTCCACGTAAAATCTGTTTTCAATCCTTTTATCAGCATTTCAGCCCATAAGCTGGGGTTATTGTTGTAAGTCTCAATCGCTCTTCTAAGAGCATCAAAAAAGGCTTGAGGAGTCCTTTCAACAAAAGTAAAACCATTTCCATTTTTCTTATCTTTGTCAATGTCAATAACAGTATCCTTCAACCCACCCGTCTCACGAGCAACTGGTATGGTACCATAACGCAGACTTATCATCTGACCAAGCCCACAAGGTTCAAAATTTGACGGCATAAGAAAAATATCACTTCCCGAGTAAATCCTATGTGCAAGGGGCTCATTAAACTCTATTCTAACAGAAACCTGTTCGGGATACCTTTCCATAAGCTCTAAAAATGCGTCCTCCAGGTATGGATCCCCTACACCTAACAAAACAAATTGTGCTCCCATTGCCATAGTTTCCTCAAATGTATCAATAACAAAATCCAAAGCTTTTTGTGAAGCAAGACGATGAATTACACCAATTACGGGAACATTTTCAACAGGAAGCCCCAGTTCAGATTGTAAATCTTTTTTGTTACGAGCTTTACCACTTAAATCCCTTTCATCATAGGTATAGTGAATAAAAGGATCATCAGCAGGGTTGAAATCCTTATAGCTAATACCGTTTAGTATACCAGAAAGGTCTTCTTTCCTATTTACTAAAACGCCATCAAGCCTTTCTCCAAATTCGGGGGTTAAGATTTCTTCTGAATATGTTTCACTAACTGTATTAATTTTATCAGAATACAAAATACCTGCCTTTACAAAGTTGAACCTGCCATAAAACTCAACACCCTCTGGTACAAATAATTCATCTGGCAGCCTAAGTAAATCATATACTTCCTTCTCGAAATGACCTTGATATTCAAGATTATGAATTGTTAGTAATGTTTTAATATTTTTATAAAAGGGATCTACTTTCTGGTATTTCTCTTTTAGCAGTATAGCAATAGGTCCGACATGCCAGTCATTCATATGAATTATATCGGGCTTAAAGCCTATAACCTTACATAAATTAAGGGAAGCCTTACATAGAAATATAAACCTCTCACCATCGTCGTGATGCATGTAAATTCCATCTCTATTATAGTAATGGTGATTATTAACTGTGTATGTGATTGTATCTGCACCCACAATTTCTTTTAATACACAAGTTTCCTGTCTACCATCAAGCTTAACAGGAAAATCTGCAACATACTCCTGCTCTGCATCTATTTCTTTGTATCCTGGCAAAACAACACGAATATCATTACCCATCTCCTGTAAAACTATGGGAAGCGATCCAGCTACGTCAGCAAGACCTCCGGTTTTTGCAAAAGGTGAAACCTCTGCTGATACAAACAAAATTCTCAGATTCTTGTTCATGTTTCCCTCCATAGATTAATTAGTGTATTTTTAGACTTTTGGTCTAAAAATACACTATAAAGTAAGGGTTTATGTTATTCTAAGGTTGTTTTTTTTATTTTTCTATGCAATCTTTCAATGAAAGATTTATTCTACCCTGCCTATCTACTTCTATAACTTTCACTGGTATTTCATCGCCAACATTAACCACATCCTCAACTTTGTTTACATGAGTGTGAGCTAACTTTGAAATATGCACCAATCCTTCTTTTCCAGGCAAGATTTCAACAAATGCACCAAAATTCATAATGCGAGTAACTTTTCCTTTAAATGTCTGACCAACTTCGACATCTCCTGCTATGCCTTCAATAATGGATATGGCTTTCCTTCCAGCCGCTTCATCCGATGTTGCAACAAATACCTGTCCATCTTCCTGGATATCTATCTTTACACCTGTCTCGGTTATAATGCGATTAATAATCTTTCCACCAGGACCAATTACATCACGGATTTTATCAACATCTATCGAAGTGGTGAACACCTTGGGTGCGAAAGGCGATAACTGAGCTCTTGGCTCACTTATTTCTTTTAGCATAACATCTAATATTTCAAGTCTTCCTTTACGAGTAATTTCAAAAGCTTGTCTAATAACTTCATGGGAAAGACCATCAACCTTTATATCTACCTGTATAGCTGTAATGCCATTTTTTGTTCCGGCAACTTTAAAGTCCATGTCTCCGTAGAAATCCTCAATGCCTTGAATGTCCATAAATGTTACAAACTTTTCAGAATCTTCATCATCTGTAACAAGCCCAGCGGATATTCCTGCAACAGGCTCTTTTATTGGAACACCGGCATCCATTAATGCAAGTGTACTAGCACATACGCTTCCTTGGGACGTTGAGCCATTAGACATCAACACTTCTGATACCAGTCTTATAGCATATGGAAAATCTGCCTCTGAGGGTATAACAGGGACAAGAGCCTTCTCTGCAAGTGCACCGTGACCAATTTCTCTTCTGCCAGGTCCACGGTTAGGTCTTGATTCACCTACGCTGAATGAAGGAAAATTATAATGATGCATATACCTTTTTGTATCTTCCTCTGCGACACCATCAAGCATTTGTACATCCCCAAGAGGTCCAAGGGTAACATTTGTTAGAACCTGAGTCTGACCTCTCTGAAATAGCCCTGAACCATGAGTTCTTGGCAAAATACCTACTTCTGCGTATAATGTTCGTAAATCCATCAATCCTCTTCCGTCAATACGTTGACTTTCGTTTAGGATTTTTTCTCGTACAATTTTCTTTTGAAGCATATCAAGAGCTTCGGATATTTTCGAAATAGCTTCAGGATATGACTCATCAAGCTTCTCATGAACTTTTTTTGATACTTCATTTACAGCTTTGTCACGTTGAGTTTTATCGTCGTTCATCATGGCCTGTGTAAGTTCTGCCTTACAAAGACCCATAACCTCATCAAAAATATTCTCAGGCACAGTCGATGAAATATATTCAAACTTTTCCTTACCGATTTCTTTAGCTATACCTTCTATAAATTCAATAATACGCTTAATCTCTTCATGCCCCTTCTTAAGGGCATCAATCATAGTATCCTCAGGTACTTCATTAGCTTCTGCTTCTATCATAACAACTTTTTCTTTGTCTGCCGAAAGTGTAACATGTATCTGGCTTTTTTCTCTTTGTTCTTGGTTGGGATTTATTATCACTTCACCATCCACAAGTCCGATAATTATTCCGCAAATAGGTCCATTAAACGGAATGTCTGAAATAGCCAAAGATACAATGGATCCTACAATTGCTGCAAATTCAGGTGAATTATCTTGTTCAACAGATAAAACCATATTTACTACTGCAACATCATTTCTAAGATCGTTAGGGAACCTTGGTCG